>JAAWIS010000070.1 GCA_022796475.1 Lachnospiraceae bacterium
CACAGGACTTTACAATAAAATCGTTGCTCAAATTTGCATTTCCGACAATTTTGATGATGATATTCATGGGGCTGTATACAGTCGTTGACACAATTTTTGTAGCACGATTTGTAGATACAAATGCGCTTTCGGCATTGAATATTGTCTGCCCTGTGATCAATCTGATTGTCGGTCTTGGAACGATGCTTGCAACAGGAGGCAGCGCGATTGTAGCGCGCAAAATGGGAGCAGGAGAACATACAAGGGCGGCACAGGATTTCACGCTGATTATTTCAGCGGGCATTTTGCTTGGTGTATTGATTGCAGTCCTGGGGACGGTTTTTATTGACAGGTTTGTCTGGGGGCTTGGAGCGAGCAGTATTCTATTTCCATACTGCAAAGAATACCTTTTCATTCTGCTGCTATTCACGCCTGCAAGTATCCTGCAAGTGCTTTTTCAAAATCTAATCGTAACAGCAGGACGCCCCGGAATGGGTATGGTGCTTGGCGTAAGCGCGGGAATCGTTAATATTTTACTGGACTATATTTTTATGGCGCCGCTTCACATGGGTATTAAGGGAGCGGCGCTCGGTACGGGTATTGGTTATATGATACCGGCGGTGATTGGATTGTGGTTCTTTTTTGCAAAGAAAGGCAGTCTGCATTTTAGGAAGCCAGTCATAGACTTTTCTGTATTGGCTGAAAGCTGTACCAATGGCTTTTCGGAAATGGTAAGTCAGGCGGCAGCAGCGGTTACAACATTCCTTTTTAACTGCATTATGATGAAACTGCTTGGGGAAAATGGGGTTGCGGCAATCACGATCATTATCTATACACAGTTTTTATTGAGTGCGCTTTACATAGGTTTTTCTATGGGGACAGCCCCTGTTATCAGCTATAACTATGGGAAGCAAGACGAAAAACTGCTAAAAAATGTATTTTCTATTTGTATGCAATTTATTGTCTTTGTTTCGGTCACTGTTTTTGCAGTAGCATTTATTTTTGGTTCGCCATTGGTTAGTGTTTTTGCAGAAAAGGGAACTCCTGTTTACGAAATTGCGCGAAACGGATTTTTGATTTTCCCATTCAGTTTTCTATTTTGTGGACTGAATATTTTTACCTCTGCCACATTTACTGCATTATCAAACGGGAAGTTGTCAGCAATTTTGTCATTCCTGCGGACCAGAGTTAATCACTATGATTCTAGCACTGGTTTTTCTTCATCGGAACAGGGAAAAGTATTATTACACTTAAAAAGAAAATTTTCATGCCGTCCGGCGGTTAATAAAAAAACCGTTGTATAGCGGCAGAATCATCATGCGTCAAAACAGAATACAAGCAGCTAAACGGCGGTTTTGAAATAACAATCAAAGCCGCCGTTTTTATGTGGCAGAATAACTTTCATAGATATGGCGGTATTGTGAGCTTCATGCTTTATGGGCATTTGCTGTAATAACTCCCTCCCGGGAAGAAAGGGGGTGAGAGAAAATGAGATATTATGAACCGTCTGCTATGGACAGCTATTTTGACAAGCAGGACAAGCCGACTGTATTTCTTGTGTTGGGAAAGGAAGTTATCGTTGATGATAAGTTGTTGTGAGTACTTCCTTATCAACGTAAAATTAAAAGGTTCCTGGATTTATTTTTGTATATGGTGTAATAGAAAATACCCTTCGTTTTGGAGGGTATTTTTTCTTAGAATTATATATTCTGTGAAACGAAAAATTAAGGTTTTTATGCTTCATAGAATTACATTGACGTAATTTTACCACATGTTTTGAAAAATATCTACATAATTTTTTCATAATTTTTTGTGAATAGGCGGCATTTTTGTATAAAAATGGGAATTATTATCGCTTTTATGGTCAAATTTAGGGTCAGATTCGTTTTGGATGAAATCCAAAGGAATTATGTGACTGTTATAAAGATTTTTATTTGTGAAAGGATTGGAGATTAATTTTTTAGGGTCAAATTCATGGTCAATCTAGCAAATATGCTTTTATTTATCAGCATTTTTTTTATTTTCGCAGAATATATAAATCTGCGAAAAAAACGCCAAGAGGCATTTTTTTATAGCAAATAAACTTCAAATAATGAATCGATATTTTAAGTTAATGGACAGGAATCGGAGCAAAAAATGGTTCAAAATCAAAATTCACAATATTTGCTGGAGAATTTTATTAATACTCAGGCAGTCAGCCGGAGGCTGGACAAGCGTACAATGGAAGCTTATCGGCTGGATTTGGATTTATTCTTTCGCTGGGCACAGATAAAGAAAAATCAAAATTCTCAGCATTTGACGATCAGAAAAACGGGAAAGGAAGAAATGTTTTCTGAGTATGGCTGGGAAGAGGCCATGGAAACATATTTGACGTATCTTTCTGAAGAGAAAGGGCTTCGGAGTTCTACAATTTTCAGGAAATATCTTGTATTTGGGTATTATCTAACTTATTTGAAGGCACAGGGAGTAATCAAAGAATCCCGTCCGCTGCGTCAGCCCAGTCTGCTTAGGGAAACCTTGGGGAGTGTCTATTTAACAAATGATGAAATTGATCAGTTTTTTCAGGCGATTGACCAGGAATATGAACGTTTAGACAGTGACTTCCGAAAACGGGTGTGCCTTCGGGATCAGGTAATGCTGGAGCTGCTTTTTTATCATGGAATTGAAGTCAGCGAGCTGCTCCGCATGGAAATTGCTGATTATCATCGGAAAACAGCAGTTCTTTCCGTACCCAGAAAACGTGAGAAAAACCGTACTGTTCAATTATTTTCTCCGCGGCTTCGGGAAAAGATGGAGCGCTGGCTGGAGGTTCATGAATACTTTGAACATGATGCCCTCTATCGTAACCATATGTTTTTATCCAAGTTGGGAAAGCCGCTTTCAATGAAGATGATGGTCAATATTGTAGATAAATATCGGATAATGGCAGGGATAGGGAAGGAATGCACACCGAAAGATTTAAAGAATGGGCTTGGGAGATACGGAATGGGGCTGGTGAAAGAATTAGCAGATCATTGCTAAAAACCAATATGAAAAAATGGGAACGAAAGTAATAAATGAAATGGCGTAAAATATTTCAGTTTCGTCTAATGAATACAATTCGCTTTAATTATAGAAATATTAAAGGGAAATATTAGAAGCAGGAGCAGAAAATGAAAAAGAAAAAGAAGTTACTAATGGTGTGCGAAGCGTTTGGAGGAGGGGTATTTGCTTATGTTTCCCAGCTATGTAATGATATGATAAATGAATTTGATGTCTATTTAGCATATTCAATCAGAGAACAGACTCCTAAAAATTATAAAGAATTTGTTGATCCACGGGTACATATGATAGAAGTTAATGCATTAAATATAAAAGGATTTCAGGATAGTTTTCATATCATTAAGTCAATTAAGGAATTGAAAAAAATCGAGAAGGAAGTTCAGCCCAATATTATTCATTTGCATTCATCATTAGCAGGTGGGCTGGGACGAATCGCTTATAATGGGAAAAAAAGTAAGGTGATTTATACTCCTCATGGATATGCTCATATACTTTTGGGGAAAAACAGAAAAAGCTTTGGGTATAAAATGATAGAAAAAATTTTAGGTTTTACAAATTCAATCACATTGACATGCTGTGAAAGCGAGAATGAAATTGCAAAAGGTTTATGCAAAAAAACATTTTATATAGAAACAGGAGTTAATCTTGATGAATTATCTTCCTACTTAAAGGAAATTCAACCTGTAAAACGAGATAAATTTACAGTATTTACCCTTGGCCGGATCTGTACGCAAAAGCAGCCGCAGCTTTTTAATGAAATCGCAACATTAGTTCCAGAAGCAAAATTCGTTTGGATAGGAAATGGGGATGATGAGAGTTTGCTTACAGCCCCAAATATAGAAATAACAGGGTGGAAATCCCGTAAAGAAGCTTTAGCAATGGCAAAAGGAGCGGATATCTTTCTTCTTTGCTCATTGGGCGAAGCGATTGCAATGAGTCTTATTGAGAATATGTATATGAAAAAACTGATTCTCGTAAGTAATGTAATGGGAAATAAAAGTGTCATTCATGATAATGTAAATGGTTATGTCTGTACCAGCGCTGAAGAATATGCAGGACGAATTAAAGATGCAATGAAACATTACCCTGAGGATTTATGTGAAAATGCATATCAAGATGTATTAAACAGATACAATACAAATGTAATGAAAAAAAAGTATATTGAATTCTACCATGGATTGTAAATAATACCTGAACGGTTATATGTGAATTTGGGCTTGGATAACTTTTGAAGGTTTATGCTTTTGGAAGGATAAGGGGAAAAATGATTACACCGAAAGAAATAGAAATAAAAACAATGAGTGAAAGCAAACGGAAAGAAGCAAAAAATGATTTTTTTGCATTTTATATAGGAAGGCCGATTACCTATATTTTAACCATCCCTTTTTTATATACTAATATTTCTCCAAATGTAATATCAATGTTATCAGTGATTCCAGTGCTGGCTGGCTTTTCTTTTTTAATGATTGGAACATGCAAAACGTTTTTATTTTTAGGATGGATGGGATTTTTTTTATGGAGCATGCTGGATGGAATAGATGGAAATGTTGCACGTTATAAGAAGGAATTTAGTCCAATTGGCGATGCTTTGGATGCTGCCAGCGGGTATTTTGCAATGGCACTGATTTTTTTGGGAGCAGGAATTTCAGCAGCACATATGCCAGGAATAATGAATCATTACTTAAATATTCCATCGGAAACATATATTATATTAGGCGGATTATCTGGCATATGGACAGTATTGCCCCGGCTAATTATGCACAAGGCTATTACGTCCTCAGAGAGGAATGGGATATCTAAAATAAAAAATAGATCCGAGTATGGAATAGCAAAATTAATTGCATTAAACATCACATCAATTCCAGGATGTGTTCAGTTATTACTGCTGGTATCTATTATCGCGAATACCTTGGATATTTATACAATAGTATATTTTTTGATTAATATGCTTGTAATGATAATGTCAATAAAATCTATATTTTTTAAGGAGAAAGAATAATGGTTGTAGCGTTATTAACAGCAGCCGGAACAGGATTACGTATGGGTCAGGATATTCCGAAACAATTTATGCATGTAGAGAATAAACCTATCATTATTCATACGATGGAGGGATTTCAAAAACATCCTAATATAGATGGGATCATGGTGGTTACGCTGCCGGCATGGATTGAAGTTTTAAAGGCATATGCCAGTCAATTTAATATCACAAAATTAAGATGGGTGGTAGCTGGCGGAAAAACAGGGCAGGAATCAATTTATCATGGGATTATGGAACTGAAAAAAGAACTTAGCCCCGAAGACATTATAATGGTGCATGATGGAAATCGGTGTATGGTTTCGAGCGAAATTATTTCAAACAGCCTCGCTGCATTTTATGAACATGGTTCAGCAGTTGCGGCAATTCCCTGTGTTGAAGCTGTTTTTCGCAGCGCAGATAATGGAGTATCTTCAATGCTTTCAATACCAAGAGAGCAGTTGTATAGAACCCAGACGCCCCATACATATACATTGCAGAAATTATTGTGGGCACATAATGAAGCCAGAAAAAGGGGGATTAATGATACGGCTGCATCTTGTACATTGATGCAGCAGCTTGGGGAAACAGTGTATTTTTCAAAAGGATCGGAAGAAAATATAAAGATTACTTCTATAGATGATATGATGATTTTTAAAGCATTATTACACACAAAAAAGGATAGCTGGTTAAAATGATTTATACGGAATCTTATTGGTTAGATATTAAAACAGTAATTAAAAATATACCGAATATAGAAGAATTGTATTTAAAAAAAATATTGATTACCGGGGCTTCAGGAATGATAGGCTCCGCTGTTGCTGAATTATTGTTCTACCTTAACAGAGAATGTGACGCAGGGATCGATATCTTTTTAGCTGGCCGCAGCGAAGAAAAGATGAGCCGGCGATTTTATTTGTTTAGCGGAGAATATACGTTTATTAAATATGATGCAATTGAAGCACCATCGATTCATATTGTTCCTGACTATATAATTCATGGAGCGGGAAATGCGAATCCTTCTGTTTATACGAAACAGCCGGTAGAAACGATGCTTGGTAATTTTATCGGATTAAACGCATTGCTTCATATGGCAGCAGAAAAGAAATGCAAAAGAGTGCTTTATATTTCTTCCAGTGAAGTGTATGGAAACAAAACTATTAACGAGCCGTATATCGAAAGTGATTGTGGAACACTGGATATTCTTAATCCACGGGCATGCTATCCGAATGCCAAAAGAGCTTCGGAAACATTATGCGTTTCTTATAAAGATGAATATGGTATCGATGTAGTAATTGTAAGGCCCGGGCATATATACGGTCCTGCGATTACTGAAACTGATAACCGGGCGTCTGCACAATTTACTAGAAACGTAGTAAATGGACAAGACATTGTTATGAAAAGTGCAGGCACACAAATAAGATCCTACTGCTATACATTAGATTGTGCATCTGCAATCCTTACGGTATTGCTAAAGGGAGCAAGTGGAAATGCATATAACATTTCGAATAAAAATTCACTTGTTTCCATTAGAGATTTGGCTGAGATATTTGCAGCGTGCAGTGGAACTAATGTTATATTTGAACATCCATCTGATGCAGAAAAAAGGGGATATAATTTAATGCAGAATTCAGCATTATATTCAGATAAATTGGAGTCACTTGGATGGAAAGCCTGTTTTGGCCCTCAGGCTGGCGTTATGAAAACGATTCAATATTTCAAGGAAGGATAAATAATGAGTGACAACAATCCGGTTTTGATACTGATGACAACCTATAATGGTGAAAAATATATTCAAGAACAATTATGTAGTATCATGAACCAGAGCTATCATAATTGGAAATTACTCATTCAGGATGATGCTTCAAAGGATAATACTGTATTGATTCTTAAAAAATATGAAAATATGGATGAAAGAATCCATGTTTTGCACAACCACTCAGACAGACATGGTGCATATTTTAATTTTTGGTCATTAATTGCATATGCGAAAACAATTGATAAAGCTGATTACTATTTCTTTGCAGATCAAGATGATATCTGGTTAGAAAATAAATTGGAAATTATGATTCATCATGCAATCAATGGAAAAGCCAATAATCAGCCGCTAATGATATATGCAGATATGGAAATTATTGATGATTATGGAAATACCATATATCCCAGCATCAATAACGTGATGGGGATAGGAGAAATGAAAGGTTTGTCATTATTTTTTACCCATGGATTTCTGTGGGGATGTGATTTAATGATAAATCACAAATTATTTGATGCAGTTCCTGTAGTCCCTTTAGAGTATGAACATATCAATATTATGTCCCATGATAATTATTATGGAAAATTTGCTGCTGCATTAGGATGTATATCGTTTATTCCGCAAGTACTGATTAAGCACCGAAGGCATATGGATAATGTTACAGGTAATTACAATATAAAATTATCGATTTTAAAAGTTTTAAGACAGCTTTTGTTTGGATTTGAACGAGTGGCGTCGATACATGGAAGAGTATATAACCAAACATTATTTGCCCTTAGGCAAATGAAACGATTTCATGTACAATTTAACGAAATAGAATCAATCGAACATGCTATTCAGTATGGCGGCATCAGAGGAGTTTTAACATTAAAAAGATACGGTGTAAAACGAAAACAACTGTCAAGAACTTTGGGAATCTATGGTATTTTTTTTATGGGAAGCTATAAAAAGTATTTATTTTATAACGAATAATTGTTTTATCGGAGAAATTAAAATGCAAAATAATAAACCAAAATTATTGTGGATTTCATATTGCGTGCCGTATGACTGTGTTTCACATGCAGGAGGAAAAAACCATAATTTTTATTTAAAAGGTTTACATAAGTCTGGCGATTTTAATATAAAACTTATTTCTTTTGCCCGAAAAGAAGATTTATCTAAATTAGACTTAGATAAGACAGGTATAGACTACGAATTAATGATGCATCATGAAACAGGCATAAAGCATTTTTTATGGGCAAGTATATATAAAATTTCGAAATGGAACATATTCGATAAATCTGGCGGATTTGTTTCAATTTATGTAAAAAAAGAATTAAAGAAAAAGATCAGACAGCTATGCGCTGCAGGATATAAGCCAGATTTGATTATATTACAGTGGACACAAGTTATTTTAATGGAACAATATATTGAAAAACTATTTAAAGGAATCCCGATTATTGCCATTGAAGAAGACGTTTCATATCTGGCATTAAAAAGAAGACTGGATAGAGAGCAAAACAAGTTTAAAATCTTACTTAGAAAACGATTATATCTTAATTTAAAGAAAAAAGAGCAGCAATGCTTAAATCAATCAAATCTTATTATTCTCAGCAATTATAAAGATTACCAATTGATCCGCAAAGATGGAGTAACAAGTAAATCCTGGGTTTGGAGCCCCTATTACCAATCGCTGCTTCATTTGCAATATCAAGGCAAGACAAAGGACATTTTATTTTATGGCGCTATGTCAAGAGATGAAAATTGGAAAAGTGCAATATGGTTTATTGAAAATGTTTTAAATAATATAGAAAACAAAGATGTAAAATTTGTTGTCGTTGGAAGTAAGCCAAATAAAAAACTTTTAACGTATGCCAGCAAAAATGTAATCATATGTGGATTTGTGGATGATATTAGCCCTTATATGCAGAATTCATTATGTTTAGCAGCGCCATTAGTGTTAGGAGCAGGAATAAAAATAAAAATTTTAGAAGCTCTTTCAGCGGGAATTCCTGTTTTAACAAATGAAATCGGGATTGAAGGGATTCATGCAATCGATAATAAAGAATATTATCATTGCACTACCCCAGAGGAATATGTTGATACAATTAATCAATTGTTATCTGGAAAAAAAGATATAAAATCATTATCTCAACATGCAAAGTTATTTATAAAAAATCAGTTCAATTGCGAGAAATCGCTATATGAATTCAGACAACAATTAAAAGATATTACATATTTGGGGAGAAATAACGATGAAAATAAAAACAACATGGAAACGGAAAGCAATTTTATATAAATTTTTTTTGTATGGAATTATTATCATCTTGTACCATTGTTTTTATTTGTTTGCCTATCCGGAAATTATGAATAAAATATTTTCCATATACAATACAAATACAATCATTGCCTCCGTTTCCTTTCTCTGTTTCCTAAAAAGATACAGAAACGGATTAAAAAGCGACTGGCTTGATATTTACAGCATTATGCTGATCGCTTCAATATCTGTTGAATGTATTTATTCACTAATCATTTACCCGAAACAGACTATTTTTATTACATTAAGGATTGCACTGAGTTTTTGTGTTCCTATACTTGCTGTTGTTTATATCAAATATTTCATATGGGATCATGGAACCGATAAATATATTGAATTTATTAATGCAGTTTCATTTGCTTGGAATATTTATATCATTCTGCAAAAAAATTATTATCTTAAAACGGGAAGCTTTCTGTTTGATTTTCTGTCATATTTTAATGATGGAACTGTTTATATGAGAAACCACACATTAAGAATTGGAATCGGATTTATGGGTGAATGTGCTATTTTGTATAATTTTGCGTATTTATTTCATCCTAAAAATACGAATGTTGTTTCCAGAATGTTCCATTTATTTGCTGGATGTGTAGGCTTTTACTGCCTGATTGCCCTATCACAAAGCCGTGGGGATATTGTTTATGTTTCGATAGGATTAGCAGCAATCATTATGATAAGCGGAAAAAGGCTAAGAACGTTAGCAGCGAAGCTTTTAGTTCTTGCCGGCAGTATTTATATTGTGTTTTATACTAATACAGTTCAACGTTTTTTGCAAACGTTTCAGGCAGTAGGAGAGTATACGAATAGTATTTCAAATCGAGTCTATGCAGTAGCATATTATATGGAGTGCTTTAAGAAAAATCCAATACTTGGAAATGGACTGGCGAATACCCGGATTGATTCGCCCTACTTTTTTGTTGAACATGGCGGCTTAGGAAAGGCATATTACGGCGATGTGGGATTTTTAGGTCTTATGGCTAATTTAGGGATTATTTCTTTCATTGTTTATGTGATGCCAATGGTCCATATGGGACGAGTGGTTATTCGATTAATGAAAAGAAATCAATTAAAAGAATTAGCATTTCCTATTGGATATTATTTATATCTTTTATTTTCTTCAATTTCTTTATTGACCGTTGACAGAAGCAGAATAATCCAGATGGCATTTGCAATTGCATATTATGAATATTTAAATATCAATAATAAGAAAAAATGTATGGGAGCCATTTATGAAAAAGCTGCTGATGAAAATTTTGAAAATTATAACTAATTTATGCAATAAATATAAACAAATAGAAAAGGCGGCAAATAAAAAGAGTGCAGTCATCGGAGTGTTTTTTCTTATACTGGATGGAATTACCCGTCATAAAACAGGATTTTATTTTAATTTTATTGAACGATATCTATACAAAACCATGAGAGAAGAAATTGGATTATTTAAAAGAAGAATAAGTCAAACGAATAAGAAACAAAGGAATAAAAAATTTGAATTTTACGATAAAATACCAATTTGGGTTTGCTGGATTCAAGGAGAAGAGGAAATGCCGGAATTAGTCCATGTATGTTATGAAAGATTAAAAACTATGGCGCCGGATCCTGCAGATGTAGTATTAATAACAAAAGAAAATATAAACAATTATATTAATTTAAATAGTGGGATAATTAAGAAATACGAAAATAAAGAATTAAGTCAAACAAATTTTGCTGACTTTATAAGAGTCAAACTTCTCTCGATTTATGGAGGAATGTGGATTGATTCTACAGTCTATGTTTCAAGCAGATTATCTGCTGATTTGTTAAATAAAACGTTTTATTCACAAAAAACTTGCGATAAGTTTTATGTCAACCGCTATGCCACAAGAAGCAAATGGGCCAGTTGGTTTATGATTTGCTCTGAACATTCATTGCTGTTTGAATTTTGTGAAATGATGATGGAACATTATTACCTAAAATCAAAAGGTATTATTGACTATTATATTATTGACTATTTTATTTTAATTGCTTATCATAATTTTCCTGAAGTTAAACGTGTGATAGACAATGTTGAACGAAATAATATATATGCTTTTGAATTAGTGAAAATTCTTAATAAACCATATGATGATATAACAATGAATGATATCTTGTCCAAAAATCAATTTAATAAGTTGTCCCATAAAGTGCCCGCAACATTGGTTAGTGATGGTAAACCAACCAATTATGCAATTTTATTAAAGGAATAACAGAGGGGGATTCATTAGATGCATACATATGATGTCAATAACCAATTAATTAAAATTAAAAAGCTTATTGATGATCCTAAAATTAAAATTGTTAGTTTTGATATATTTGACACGCTGTTAGTAAGGCCAGCTCTTTATCCACAGGATATTTTTTATCTGGCAGATCAAATAGTAAAAGAGAAATATAATAAATCTTTTTTACAAGTAAGGCTGTGTGCCGAAAATAAACTTAAAAATCCGTATATTAATATCCATGAGATTTGGGATTATATCATGGAAGCGTATCATTTATCAAAAGAAGAAGTGGAAGTGTATAAAAATATTGAAATAAAATTAGAAGAAGATTTATTATATGCCAGAAAACAGATATACGAATTATACCGTTATGCTGTTTACAAAAAGAAAAAAATAGCAGCGATAAGTGATATGTATTTGCCATCTGATATTTTGAAAAGAGTTTTGAAAAAAAATGGATATAAACATATTAGTAAAGTTTATGTTTCATGCGAATGCAAAAAAAGAAAAGACAGTGGTGAACTATACGCATATTTTTTAAAAGAACAGTGCAATTATAGGCCGGACAGTATTTTACATATAGGCGACAATTATAAATCTGATTACCAAATGGCAAAAAAAGCAGGACTGGAAGCGGCATATATACCATCGAATTTAAAACAATTTTTTTCTAATATAAACATAAAAAAAGTTGAACATTGGGATTTGATTCATTCAAGCCTGGTAAATCGGATTTTCCTTGGGTTTGGAATAAATGTTTTATTTGATAGTTCATTAGATGAGTTAAAAAAAGATCGATTATCCTTAAATGGGTTTGTTGATATCATTTTATTTCCTATGCTGCTAAAAACATTATTATTTATATCAAATGAAACCTGCATGGATTCTTACCGTCAGATAAGTTTTGCTTCAAGAGATGGGTTTCTGCCTTTCCAAATGTTTGAAATTTTAAATAAATATATAAAGGGTAATAAAAAAGCAATCTATTTTGATGCATCCAGACAAGCATATTCCTGCATTACAGAAGGATCCATTTACGATAAAATGAATTCTAAAAAAATTTCTAAAGATTATACGATAGAAGATTATATCAATTCTTTGATTATTGATGACAAAATTAAAACGGAAATACTGAAAAATCTACCGGAAACTGAAAAGAGCATTACGGTATTGGATCATCAGCAGGCGGCTTCAAAAGTGTTGGATAGAAACATTGAATTAATCCTTGAAGACAGAAAGAATCAAAAAGCAGCAGCAACAACCTATTATCATAGAATTTTTGATGGAGAAGATAAACGAGAAATTGTTTTTGATTGTGGATACAGCGGTTCTGTTTCAAACGCCTTATCTAAGGTTTTTGATGGAAAAAAGTTGTTTGACAAATTATATATATGGGAAAATCAGGAAAATAAGAATTGTGATCAGAAAAATAATACAGTAACGTATGCAATATTTGGTATGCTCCGACCTGCATGGATGGATGAATTAATAGAATGCTGCTTATCTCCGCTAAAAGGCGGATGTAAAGGTTTTTCCATTGACAATGGAATATTGAAAACGGAATATGAACAGATAGCAATAAGTGATTCTATGTCCCGGGACATTCAAGGAATGCAAAATAGATGCTTGGAACATACAGAGCAGTTTATGAATGTTTTTTCGCAGTACATTTCGCTCTTAAAATGGGATTCTTTCGATATTTTTGTTCCTATGGCTAAATATTTTTTTATTACTGCCAGAAAACATAATGAAACGATATTTCAAAATATTTTTATTTCTGATTCATTTTCAGCCCATAATACATCAATCAATATGTCCGAAAAAATAAGAGATATGAATCATTTGCTATATCAAGGGAAAATGTTAAGCGGATTGAGAAAGGTCAAATATAAAATATGTGGATTTTCAAAAAAAATAAGTTAAAAGAAATGTCAATTAAGTATAATATTGTAATGAATATTATTTTAAACTTAAGCAATTTGATATTTCCATTGATTTCATTCCCGTATGTAACACGAATTTTAGGAGTAGAAAATCTGGGGAAGATTAATTTTTTTAACACGATTGGCAGTTATTCCGTAATGTTGGCTGGCATTGGAATCAGTACTTATGGGATAAGAGCCTGTGCTTTAAGAAGGAATGACAGACAAGAACTTTCACAATGTGTCCAGGAGCTGTTTTTTATAAAAATTCTTTCTACATCTATTATAGTCATATGTTTAATTGGATCCTTTATGATGATAAGGCAACTGCGAGAGGAACCAGTACTTTTTTGCATTGAATGTATGTATATAATTATGTATATATTTAATTTAGATTGGTTTTTTTCAGGGATAGAACAGTACGCGTATATTACAAAAAGAGCAATTCTTGTTCGAACGATTTGTATCTTATCGCTCTTTGTTTTCGTGAAGACAAAGGGTGATTATATTATTTATGCATGTCTGACCCTATCGCCTTCCATTATTTCAATTGTTATTAATCTGGTGTATGCCAGAAACTATATCACTTATAAACTGTTTCATAAAGATAGTTATAATATGAAACAGCATATTCATCCTTCTTTTACACTTTTTGGCGCAATTTTAGCAGTAAGTGTGTATACTTCATTAGATACCATTATGTTAGGATTTTTTTGCGGAGATACAGAAGTTGGATTTTATACAGTTGCTGTTAAAGTAAAAACTATCTTACTAGTGTTTATAAATTCAATCAGTACTGTTTTGCTTCCGCGATTATCCTATTATGTAGAATTAAAACTAGAAAGCCAGTACCAATCCATATTAAAAAAGTCAATATCAGTTATTGTTTTGTTATCCTTATCGTTGACCGCTTTTTTTATCCTTGAAGCAGAAGATTCCATATTGATTTTGTCAGGGAAAGAATATCTGCCTGCATTTAGAGGAATGGTTATGCTAATGCCAATATTATTGATTTCTGGTTTTTCAAATATCATTGGAAATCAAATATTATTGCCTCACAAGCTGGATCATTGCTTTACGAAGGCTGTTTCTGCCGGAGCACTTGTGGATGTTGTCTTAAATATCTTTTTAATCCCTGCATTAGGCTTTGTCGGCGCCGCTTTCGCTACACTTATTGCTGAAGTTACACAGGCATTGATACAGACTTTTTATGCGGGAAGATACTTAAAGACATGCTTGAATATTAGTGAGCTTTTAAAAATTATTGGGGTTACATTTATTGCTGTGATGATTATGTTGCCGTTAAAAAAGATAATTATACTTCCAGCGGTTATAAGATTTATTATTTTATGGCTGATTTATGGTACTATATCTATCATTGGACTTGTGATTACGAAAAGTGATACATTTTTTTACTTATTTGGAATTTTAAAACGAACATTAAAATATAGAGAGTAAGGTGTGACATGTCTTTATTTGAAGAACAGCCTAAGGTCAGCATTATATTAGTTAATTATAATACGAAAAAAGATACGATAGAATGTCTTAACAGCTTAAAAAACATTCAATATAAGAATTATAATATTATTGTAGTTGACAATCATTCAAAAGATGTTTTTGAAGAAAATTTCAATGAAAAATATCAATGTGATTTAATAAAATCCCCTGTTAACAATGGATTTTCATCTGGCAATAATATAGGAATTATATATGCTGAAAATAAATATGTTCCAGATTACTATTTGCTGCTGAATAATGATACAATCGTAGATACAAATGTTTTAACTGAATTGGTGCATACAGCTAAGCAGCATAAAAGTGATGTGGGATGTGTTACCGGAAGAATTTGCCATTATGCAAATCCATCTAAAATTGATTATTGCGGCGGGTATTTTGACAGAAATACCGGACGCGCCGGATATTATAGTTTGGAAGACCGATGCTGCGGGGTAAGGGAAATTACATTTGCCACAGGATGCCTTATGCTGCTTCCCAGAGAAACGGTTGAGCAGGTTGGCTATTTAGATGAAACGTATTTTATGTATGGAGAAGATGCAGATTATTCCTGTAAAATAATAAGTTGCAATAAAAAGATCTATTATAACGATCATGCAATTATATTTCATAAGATATCTGCATCTACAAATGGGGCAGAAAGTGACTTTAACCAATATTACATGACAAGGAATAATTTATATTTAATTGGTTTATTTGCAAAATATAAAAAAATTGCCTTTTTAAAATATTTTCTTGGACTATTAAAAGCAATTGTGCTAAGAAAAAGACATATTAGTCCAACAATACATGCATTAATAGGATACGGAAAGAAAGAGAGAGGAAAGTCAAAAAAATATTAACAGATCCAATAATTTTGCTGTATATTGCTGGCATGCATTTCCTTTGGCGAACCTTCTGCAATCTTCATTATTTTTAAAGGTGCATCAGAGTATTCAGCACATTTTAAAGCGAAACTGCCTGCTGCTTTATCTGGGTAACGGCTTTTGCAGCAGCAGGAATTGAAAGAAGGATGATGGTAGCTACCAGCTCTGGAAGGATGTAAGTCAGATTATATAAAAATGTATAAACTAAGGCATTCATCCCTTCTGGTGCATACTCTGCAAAGAAAATATATCCGGAAAGTACATGGCAGAGATAGCGCCCAAGGACACTGGCAGTATAGCCAACCATAAAACCCCGCTTTGTTTTAGGGAACAGCCCGCTTAACCCCAGGGCGCCGAAAGCCAAAGGAAAGTCTAAAAGCACCTGGAGGGGCGAATAGATATAAGGATCGGTAATCAGTTGAAGAATCCCATAGGCAATTCCTGTAATGATTCCTGTTTTTGCACCGTAAAAATACCCGATTAGAGAGATAAAAAGCATACTGAATAAGGTAATAGAACCGCCATAAGGGAGGGAGGCCAGTTTAATAAAAGAGGTAACCATGGCCAGTGCAATGGATGTGGAGCAAAAGACCAGACATTTTGTCCCTGGTTTTGACTGGCCGGATTTTGCACCAAAAATACGGATGGAAACTAACAGAGCCAGCAGAATAGCGGCCAAAAGCAGATAGCCTCCAGGCTGCAGGATGTACTCACACTTTTCAGCATTATAGATTAGAAACATAGACATAAAAAAATCCTCCTTTGCCAGACACAGGAGGGGTTGTGATTGAAAAAGCATATTGTTTGTCCCTATTTTTCACAGCGGCAAACAAATATCAGCTTCCTTACGCCGGTACTACCCGGTTCAAGTATTGAGGGTCTGGAAATCCGGATTACCTGGTTTCCACTCTCAGCAATCAGCTCCCCTAGCTTGTAGTCAATTATGTATTGTGTTTTCTCTCATATTTTAATCGAACAGCCGTAATTTGTCAAGATGATTGTGTTTCCATGCTTTGGATGGCCTTTTCTGGAGCAAATCCGCAGATTCCGCCGATACCCTGAACAAGCTTGTGGAGGCAGGAGCAGAGATTGCATTTAAAAACTTATCTGCATCACTGCTGGAACTGGAGTAATTAGATTTTGCCGGATTAATGATACCTGCATAAACTAAAAATATGTGGCTTCGTTCACTGCCAAATGAATTCTGAAGCAGCGAATGGGGCCATTAAAATTTCTGGCGCCTGCTTTTGGAATAAAATCAAGAAATTTTCCGCACAATAAAGAAAAGGAACCGGAATATCCGGTGACGATCAATTGCAAGACAGAGAAAAGGAGAATACCATATGGGAATTGTGATTGCATTGCTTTCCGGAGCGCTGATGAGCATTCAGGGGGTGCTGAATACGGAAGTAACAAAACAAAGCAGCATCTGGACGGCAGCAGGTTTTGTGCAGCTTTCTGCATTTCTGCTGTGCGGGATTATGTGGTTTTTCAGCGGCAGACAGCCGATAGGGGCTTTATGGCAGGTAGAACCGAAATATATGCTGTTAGGAGGTTTATTAGGTGCGTTAATTACCTATACAGTGATCCGCAGCATGGACAGCCTTGGTCCTGCCCAGGCGGCGCTTTTGATTGTGGTGTCGCAAATTATTGTGGCATATGGAATTGAGCTGTTTGGGTTTTTCGGTGTGGAGAAGGCAGAATTTGAGTGGAAAAAACTTCTTGGCGCAGGAATCGCGATTGCAGGAATCATAATTTTTAAGAAATAAAACACTTGTTTTTCAATCCTAGTCCGAGTAGAATAGTAGTACAGGCTGAACTGGCAGTAAAAGATGAAACATGCCAGGAATTATTTACGGTGCAAATGGATAAAATTAGTAGGAACTGTATGTATCATGGCCCTTTTAGGGGCCTGTTATAGTTGTACCCGTCAGGGCTGGAACGGTGATTCTTTGCTCCTGTCCCAAAGCAGCGGTGATGGGGATGAAGCGCTGCCAAATGAGGCAGAAACTAGCCGCCCGGACCTTTCTGAAAGTAATCATCAGACAGATGAAGGAGGAAGCGGCGATACGGATACAAAATCATCAGATGAACAGAATCTTTCGGAAGAAAGAAACGGCGGCAAAGCAGAAACAAGATTGCAGGCAGGTGAGGAACTGCTCGCCTGCTTCGTACATATCTGCGGTGCGGTGAAGCAGCCTGGTGTTTATGAAATTCCTGAAAACAGCCGGGTTTATCAGGCGATCGAAGCGGCAGGAGGATTTCTTCCGGAAGCAGATGAGGGGTATCTGAATCTGGCAGCCCTGATAGCTGACGGCATGAAAATTACAGTTTATACAAAGGAAGAGTCAGAAACGGCACCGGCATGGGAGTCCGTTTTTGAAGGACTTTCTAAGCAGCCAGACAGTCAGGCCGGGAAGGCAAAGGTAAATATTAATACAGCCGATACAAAAGAACTGACCACCCTTCGGGGAATCGGAGAATCACGGGCAAATGATATTATTGCCTACCGGGAAAAGCATGGGCTTTTTTCGGATATTGAAGAAATTATGCAGGTACCCGGAATTAAAGACGGGGCATTTCAGAAAATAAAAGATGATATCACAGTACAGGAAAGCGGCAGGTAAAACGCATAGCTTAGGCAGGATGTGAAGACAGGGGTGGAGAATGGCTAGTATTTTAGTTGTAGATGATGAGAAATTAATTGTAAAGGGGATTCGGTTTAGCTTAGAGCAGGACGGAATGGAAGTAGATTGCGCTTATGACGGAGAAGAAGCCATTGAGCGGGCAAAATCAAAGGAATACGATGTGGTGCTGCTGGATGTGATGCTTCCGAAACATGATGGATTTGAAGTGTGTCAGGCTATACGGGAGTTTTCCGAGATGCCGATTATCATGCTTACTGCCAAAGGCGGCGACATGGATAAAATATTAGGGCTGGAGTATGGGGCTGATGATTATATCACCAAGCCTTTTAATATTCTGGAGGTGAAAGCCAGGATTAAGGCAATTATGCGCCGCAGCGCTAAAAAGAATAAACGGGGCGGAGAGCCGGAAAATAAGGTGGTGACAGCCGGTGAACTGAAGCTGGATATTGAAAGCCGCCGGGTATTTATCGCGGAGAAAGAGATTAACCTGACAGCAAAGGAATTTGATCTTTTGGAACTTTTGGTGTGTCATCCCAATAAGGTATACAGCAGAGAATCGCTTCTTGCTATTGTATGGGGAAATCGGGCTTTGGATACGGGAGATGTGCGGACAGTAGATGTTCATGTCAGACGTTTGAGGGAAAAGATTGAGCCAAGCCCCAGTGATCCCAGGTTTGTCCATACCAAATGGGGTGTAGGGTATTATTTTCGGGTGAAGTAAAGCAGTGTGTTTTAAAATGCAGAGGGATAGACGAAACATGTTTTACACATAGGAGGAAAAGGCAAGGATGGCTACAACAGAAGAATTTCCTGCATATCAGATCCGAAGGATCCGGATGGAGGATTTGGATCAGACAGCAGAAGTAGAGCGCCTCTGTTTTCCGGAAGCAGAGGCAGCTTCCATAGAAGCCCTGAAATTCCGGATCAAAACGTTTCCGGAAAGTTTTTTGGCAGCCGAAGCAGAGGGAAGGATTGTCGGTTTTATTAACGGATGCGTAACCAATGAAAAGGTAATTTGTGACGCAATGTTTTCTGATGCATCTTACCATAAGCCAGATGGGGATTATCAGGCTGTATTTGGGTTAGATGTGGTTCCGGAATTTCGAAGAAGGGGAATTGCCAGGGATTTAATGGGGCATTTTATTAAAGATGCCAAAAAAAGAGGGAGAAAAGGGCTGGTTCTTACCTGCAAGGAAAGGCTGATTCCCTATTATGAATCCTTTGGATACCGAAATATGGGAATATCGGATTCTGTCCACGGCGGTGCTGTGTGGTACGATATGATTTTGGAATTTCCAGTTTCGGAGCAAGGCAGGGAAGGCTGAAAAATATGAAGATTACGATAGCTGCAGTGGGGAAGCTGAAGGAGCGGTATTTGGTAGATGCGGCGGCAGAATACAGCAAACGGCTGGGCCGGTACTGCAAACTGGAAATCATTCAAATTACTGATGAAAAAACTCCCGATGGGGCAAGCCTTGCTTTGGAAGAGCAGATTAAAGAAAAAGAAGGAGAGCGGATCTTATCGAAAATTCCTTCCAGTGCCTATGTAATTGCTCTGGCAGTTGAGGGACAGATGACAGATTCCGTAGAATTGTCCAAGAAGCTGGAACGGCTGGGAACAGACGGAGTCAGCCATATTGTATTCGTAATCGGAGGCTCTCTGGGCCTTTCAAAGGCTGTGCTTTCAAGGGCTGATTATCAGCTTAGTTTTTCAAAACTAACTTTTCCTCATCAGCTTATGCGGATTATGCTGCTGGAGCAGATTTATCGCAGCTACCGGATTATGGGGAATGAACCATATCATAAGTAAGGGCGAAAGGGAACAGAAGTTCATGTGAAAGAAAGTGAATAAGAGTTATATTTTTAACCCCATGGGAGTTTGAGGCTTCCATGGGGTTTTGAGATTGGCTGCAGCGTGTCTGTGGAGTGTTACCAGAATAAGCTGGTTATCCTGAAGGATTAAAAAGGAAAAAATGGCGGGAGACAGGTTCTCGGCTTATTGTAATTTGCCGGAAGTCTGTGT
>JAAWIS010000071.1 GCA_022796475.1 Lachnospiraceae bacterium
GATGCGTTTTCCGAAGCCGATGCCGCTCCCCAGCAAAATGGCTTCCTCCTTACGCTTCATATCGTAAACCAACACCCCATTGTTATTGAGCACTTTAATCACACGGTACATCCCTATCCTCCGTCTTTTGTTATTTCAATCTCCCCTGCTTGCCTTTCTTAAATTTTCGTTCACAACTGCATATTTCAGTACGATTACAGCATCAAAAGCTCTGCCGCCGGATCCAAAGCTTTAATGTCTTTTTCTTCCCTCACCTGAATCGAAGCTCCTTCTGGCAATGCCGTATAGATCACCATGCAGGCCTCAGATACTGCATGTTCCTTAACATAATCCAAGTCAAATTCCATCAAAGGATCCCCTTTCTTTACAGAATCCCCGTCATTTACAAAAGCTTCAAAACCTTTTCCTTCCAGTTTAACCGTATCCACACCGATATGGAGCATAAACTCCAAACCATCCTTCGACTTAAGCCCGATGGCATGTTTTGTGGGGAAAACGAAGGCCACTTCGCTGTCGCACGGCGCTAAAACCTGACCATTTATTGGCATAACCATAAAGCCATCGCCAATCATTTTCTGAGCAAAGGTTTCATCTGGCGCATGCTCGATAGATTCCACACGACCGTTAAAGGGGCTGTACAGCAGCACCTGTTTTCCTTCTTCTGACTGGCCAGCTTCCCCTTTCTTCTCATCCTCACTTCTGCCCTGTCCTGGTTCCTGAATCTTTCTTTTTTCTTCCATTTTGTCCTCTTTTATTTCTTTCATGTTCCTTTCCTCTGTCTTTCCCTCCTCTTCTGTTTTTCCTGAAGCAGGCTCCTGCTCCTGGTGGTACAACGTATCAGGGGCATGGTCCATAAAAGCTACCAGATTTGCTTTAATATTAGGAACAGTAGGACCATAAATAACCTGAATCCCCTGTCCTTTCCGAATCACTCCTGCCGCCCCGGTTTTCTTTAAAAGTTCCTCACTGACCAATTCCGGCCTGTTTACTGTACAGCGCAGCCGGGTAATACAGCAGTCCACATCTGCCACATTTTTCTTTCCGCCAAGACCATTTAAAATCATTTGAGAGCGCAGATCCTCAGGGGAATCTCCATCTTTTGCATCCGTCCTTTTGCCGGCAGCTTTCTTTGCATTTACATCACTTCTTACATACAGTTTCACTTCTTCGTTCTCATCCCGTCCCGGAGTTTTCAAATCAAACTTCAAAATCAGGAATCGAAACAGCAGGAAATATAATGCAAAATATGCCACGCCTACAACTGGAATCCAGTACCAGCTTGTTTTAGAAGCTCCCGGCAAAATTCCAAACAGCACTAAGTCAATAATGCCTCCGGAAAATGTCATGCCCACACCTACATTTAAAATATGCATCAGCATATAGGCAGCTCCTGCCAGCACACTGTGAATGGCATACAAAAACGGAGCCACAAAGATAAAGGTAAATTCAAGAGGTTCCGTAATTCCGGTAAGCATAGCGGTTAATGCAGCAGATAGAAGAAGTCCTCCTGCTGTCTGGCGCTTTTCCGGCTTGGCAGTTTGATACATCGCTAATGCCGCTCCCGGAAGCCCGAAAATCATAAATGGGAATTTTCCGGTCATAAACCGGGTTCCGGGATTTACGCTGAAATGGGCAATTTCACCTACATGGGCCAGCTGGGCAAAGAAGATATTCTGAGCGCCGTATACCATTTGCCCTGCCACCTCCAACTGGCCTCCCACTGCGGTCTGCCAGAATGGCATATAAAACACATGATGAAGGCCAAAGGGGATTAATGCCCGTTCGATTATACCATAAATCCACGTTCCCCCATAGCCAGAACTGTTAACCAGCGCTCCCAGGCCATAAATGCCGCTTTGAATTACCGGCCATATAAAATACATTCCAATCCCTGCAAAAATATAAACTACGCCGGAAATAATCGGTACAAACCGTGTCCCTCCAAAAAAAGACAATACCTGAGGAAGCTGGATATTGTAATACTTATTATGCAGAGCCGCTACCCCCAGGCCTACAATCACGCCGCCGAATACTCCCATCTGCAGAGAGCTGATCCCAACTACCCTGGTAACGGATCCTTCCAGCATCCCCACTGTCTGCTCCACAGAACTGATCAGATTCGGTAAGGAAGCGCCGGAACCATCCAATACCTGAGATGCTGTCACTACTTTTCCGGACAGCACCAGCATTGCATGAATTGCCGTATGCATAATAAAAAACGCAATTACACTGGCTAAAGCTGCTACCTCTTTTTCCTTCTTTGCCATTCCCACTGCAACTCCAATGGCAAATAAAAGCGGAAGATTTTCAAAAACCACATTGCCGCAGTTATTCAAAATATTTAAGAACCCATTTAATACAGTTCCGGAGCCAAGAATCGCTTCCAGGCGGTAGGCACGAATCATGGTTTCGTTCGTAAAGGAACCTCCGAAACCTAAAAGCAGCCCTGCTACCGGCAGAATTGCAATCGGAAGCATAAAAGAGCGTCCTACCCTCTGCAGCACACCAAAAACCTTGTCTTTCATTCTTTTACCTTCTTTCTTTTCATAAATTATTTCAGGCGTTTTCCAGAAGCAGGAGAATTCGTCCTGTTTTCCGGAAATTAGAAAATCTATCCTGTCACAGCAAAAAGGCATAAACTTCCCTCTACAGCCTAATATGCCGTATTGTAGATAGTTTATGCCTGATATCCATTTCTTATCAGTAACACACTGTACACAGTATAGGTCAAATTTTATTTTTTGTCAATACCCTCAGCGGACAAGGGCAGCCTTCTCTCTGCATGTTTAAAACAACATACACCAGACTGGAAGGCTTAGCAGGGTCATGGCAGTGGAAAATACCACACATTTGCTGGCAAATATTGTATCTCCATGATATTTTGCAGCTAAAACTGTGGTCATACAGGCTGCCGGCATCGCCGTCAGCAGCACCGCTACTCCCGTTACAAGGCGGTCGATACCAGCCAGGCGGCATCCTGCAAAAATAATTCCTGGAAGAATCACCAGGCGAATTATGGTATACCGTAAAATTGCCCAGGAAAACATGGTCTTTAAGTCCGTCACATCTGCCAAAATCATTCCCACCATTACCATGGAAAGAGGTGTGCTGCAGCTTCCCAGGGAAGACGCCGTATTTTCAATAAATTCCGGAATGGGAGGCTTTGCAAACATAAGGAACATCCCCACAAACACAGCAATAATACACGGATGAGTCAAAACCTTCTTGGCCAGCTCCTTCCGATCCGGAGCGTCCGTAAACAAGGTCACCCCTGCTGACCACATAACAATCCGCTGGGGAATCAAAAATACTGACGCGTACATTAGGCCGGTAGCTCCAAACACACTTTCTGCAATAGGGTTTCCCATAAAACCGCCGTTGGAACATACGGTAGCGTACTGAAGCACACGTTTGGTCGGTTCTTTATATTTATGATAAAGGATCTGGCTCAGCGCCCAGGCAATCCCCTGAATCACCCAGGCAAGCAGAAAACCGACGCCCAGATTCCCCAAAGTTTCCCGATCAATATCAATTCGGAAAGAAAGGGCAATATTACAAGGCAGGATCACATAAATAATTAAATCAGTCAGCATTCCCTGAGCTTCATTTGGAAGCAGTTTAAACTTCCGAACAGCCATCCCAATCCCTGCCAGCAAAAACAGGGTTCCCTGCAGCGTCATAAGTTCTGTAATATCCATGGTGCCCATTTCCTCCGAATTTTGCGAAACCTTCTTTAACCTTGATGAATCCCCATGCCAGCCTTAAGGAACCGGAACATTCTGTCTGCTGCGCCTTTGTACAGCTCCTCAGCCCGTTCCAGGGCCTCTTCAATCTCCATAGCTCCGTTAATGGTGGGAATGATACTTTCTACCCCAAACTCATAAATCTTTTCTGCTCCTTGTCCCATGCCGCCTACGATCGCTACAGCGGGAATTCCTTTCTTTTTGCAGCGCATTCCAATTCCGCTTGGAACCTTTCCAAAAGCAGACTGCCAGTCAATCCGTCCCTCTCCTGTTACCACCAGATCAACGCCTTCCAGCATCTGGTCAAAATCAATTAAATCGAGAACGGTTTCAATGCCGGATTTTAAGGTTGCATTCAAAAAACCGCAGACAGCAGCGCCTAATCCTCCTGCTGCCCCTGCTCCCGGCAGATGATCAATATCCATATTAAGAGCTTTCCCCACTACCTGGGCATAGGATTTCATTCCTGCCTCCAGTTCATCTAAAATTTCCGGGGTGCCGCCTTTTTGCTTTCCAAAGGTATACGTAGCGCCGTCTGGGCCAGTCAGCGGATTATTTACATCACACATTACAGTAAATGAAGCTTCTTTTACCCCCGGATGAATGCCGCTGATATCCACATCTGCTACTTTTGCCAGATCCGATCCGATTCCATTTAGTTCATTGCCTTCCTGGTCAAAAAACTTTACGCCCAAAGCAGCCATAGCCCCCATGCCGCCGTCATTGGTAGCGCTTCCTCCCAATGCAATGGAAATATTTCGAAACCCTTTATCCAGTGCGTCTTTAATCAGCTCTCCCGTTCCGTATGTAGTGGTATTTAACGGGTTTCTAAGATGGGAAGGCACCATAGGCAGGCCGGAAGCGGCTGCCATTTCAATAATTGCACTGTCATCGTTTATTTTACCGTATACAGCCAACGTTTCTTCCATCAAAGGCCCATGCACTGGTACTTCAATCATCGTTCCCTTTGTCATGGCAATTACAGCATCTACTGTGCCCTCTCCGCCGTCTGCAATTAAGGTTCCTTCTGTTTCACAGCCAGGGAATACTTCTTTTGCCGACTGAGTCAGCAATTTAATAATGGTTTCAGAAGATAATGTTCCTTTAAAAGAATCGGAAGCAAATAAAAATTTCATAATAACAAATACCCTCCTATTTTGTAGTTCCTTTGTCCTCAGCGGATAAGGGAGTTTTCATAACAGCAAAGAAAGCCGGTTTCCTGTTATCTGGAAGCCAGCAAAAAAATAGGTTGCCGCAAAAGGGCGAAACGACACAACATATTAATTAACTTTCTCAATAATTTTTGTCTTTATTGTGGAATGGCGGTTTTTGCAGCAACCTCTTTCGATTAAATCAATCCGGCCTTCTGCATTTCAGACGAAATCTTATCCAAAACAGGGCCTTTTGGCGTAGGCAGGTTAGGAGTATAAGGAACACCAATATTACGTCCTCTTAAGTTTGCCATATCCTTAGCTGCTACCGGGAAGCTTGCCCCATCCATAGACAGCCTTACTGGATTTAACTTAAACTGTGCTTCCAGAGAACCCTCCAAATCACCAGCCACATATTTGTTATATACATCGGTAATCAGCTCCGGCATAAAATTAGCTGCCGTACACACGCCGCCTACTGCACCGTGGCACATAGAAGCATACAGCAAGGTATCTTTGCCGCCGAACACCTTAAAGTTTACGTCCCGGTTTCTGCGGATAAATTCAGAAGTCTGGGTAATATCGCCGCTGGTATCTTTCATGCCTACGATATTGGAAACTTCGTGGGCCAGCTTCTCCACCAGATCGGCTGATAATGTATAGCCTACCCGGCCCGGATTATTGTAAAGCAGCACTGGGGTTTCCGGAATTGCCTCAGCAATTGTTTTAAAATGCAAGAACAGTTCCTCCTTGGTAGGCTTTAAAAACATTGGCTGCAAAATTGAAACGCTTGCAGCGCCGTTTGCAGCAGCCATCTTTGCCAGCCGTACTGCCTTTTTGGTGCTGATAGCCCCGATTCCAAAATAAACTGGCACACGGCCTGCAGCCTGGTCTACTACAATCTTTAAGCCCCGTTCCATTTCATCTTCTTCAATGACATAAAATTCTCCGTTGCTTCCATATAAAAGGATACCAGTAACCCCGCCGTTAATCACATAGTCAACCTGCTCACGGATTTTCTTCTCATCAATCAGCTCATCAGCGTCAATTGGAGTGATCATCGGTACAACTACGCCTTTAATGAAATCAATATTCATAAAATTACTCCCCCATATTCATGAAAGGATATGCTGTAAAACTAATTTCCTGACCAAAGCCTTCTGTCTGATAAATTTTCCGCAGCCTGCAGAAACCGGAAGTTTTACAGCATCCCTGATGCGGTATTTATTCT
This sequence comes from Lachnospiraceae bacterium, assembly GCA_022796475.1. Taxonomy (GTDB): domain Bacteria; phylum Bacillota; class Clostridia; order Lachnospirales; family Lachnospiraceae; genus Caccovicinus. Next base: position 6,126 of record JAAWIS010000071.1, read on the forward strand.
ACAGTTACATTGCCGATCTTTTCATAGAATTTAACCAGGCTGGAATGATCTTCCTTCTCATAGCCGTCTGCCTTTAATGCCTGCATCATTTCCATTAGCTGCCCGGTTAACGGTACGGGAGCTGCAATTGCATGAGCTGCATTCAGTGCGTTTGTTAAGTCCTTAATATGGAGTTCAATGCGGAAACCTGGCTTAAAGTTTCTGGATAACATCATAGGAGCTTTTGCATCCATAACGGTGGAGCCTGCAAGGCCGCCCCGAATTGCCTGATATACTAATTCTGGATTTGTTCCGGCCTTCTTTGCAAATGCCAGCGCCTCTCCTACTGCTGCAATATTAACTGCTACTACAATCTGATTTGCTAATTTTGCAACGTTTCCGGAACCCAGATCGCCTACATATACCACAGAACCTGCCATAACCATTAACATATCATAATATTGGTCAAATAATTCTTTTTCGCCGCCAACCATTACAGATAATGTTCCGTCAATAGCCTTTGGCTCGCCGCCAGATACTGGAGCATCTAACATCTTAATGCCTTTCTTTGCCAGATCAGCGCCGATTTTCTTAGATTCTACTGGATCAATGGAGCTCATATCAATCAGTACGCTTCCTTCATGGGCGCCGTCTGCAATTCCGTTCTCGCCTAAGGCTACAGAACGAACGTGAGGGGAATTGGGAAGCATGGTAATCACTACATCACATTCTTTCGCAACTTCAGCCCCATTAGCTGCTTCTTTTGCACCCATAGCTACCAGCTCGGCAACTGCGTCTTTATTGAAATCGCAGACTACAAGCTGATTGCCAGCCTTTACTAAGTTTTTGCTCATTGGTTTTCCCATGATGCCTAATCCGATAAATCCAATTTTCATTATTCATTCCCTCTCTTTTTTTATTTGCAGCTTGAAATACTGCCCTTTGTGGAACAGGTCAGGAATCCAGGTCAGCTTATTCCCGCCCTGTTCTGATGATGCCAGTATATCGGATTCTCCTCTGTCCTTCAATGGTATTCCTATCTAAATTACTCCTTATTTTTTATGCATATCTAATATTATTTCATTATCATTTCACTTATTTTCAAATTTCGTTTCACTATCATTTCAAATATGAATCCTTTTGATTCTGATTCTCTTATTCCAGCCCATATTTTTTCATCTGACGCCACAAAGTTGCTTTGCTGATCCCTAACGCTTCTGCTGTTTTTTTTCGGTTTCCCTCATATTTTATTAATGTTTCGTATATCCGTTTTGATTGCTGGCTGTCTGGCCCCATCTTCTCTGCTGTCTTTTCTTCTTCCTGAACTGCTGCTTCCTGTTCTTCCCTTCCATACAGTTCTGACAAAAGCGTTTTCACTGCCCATTCATCCAGAGAACGTTTCGTGGCTGTCAGTATCAGCCGCTGACAAAAATTTTCAATCTGAAATAAATTGCCCGGCCATTTATAGTCGGTCAGGATTTTCATTGCCCCCTGGGTCAGTACGTGATAACGCCCATACTGTTCACAACTCTCCCGAATGGAAAATTCCAGCTTTCTCTTTAAATCCTCTGTACGCCGCCTAAGAGGAGGAATTTCCACATTCAGGCCCTGAATTAAATAATATAAATCTCTTCGAAATTTCCCCTGTTTTACAAGATCCAAAAAAGTCCCTGATGAACCAGTACTTATCATCACCCGGACATCCAAATGTTTATTCTGCTGCAGTTCCTTTCCCCGCCAGATCCGGTAGCGTATTAACTGTAAAAGCCGATATTGGTTAGAAAGGCTTAATGCTTCTCCGTCCTCCAAAAGCAGGGTGCCTCCGTCTGCCTGAAGCGCCGCTCCTTTTTCTCCGAAAAGCAGCATAAACTGCTCTTCCTCCCCAAGCCCTCTTAAAGAAACATCTGCAAATGCACTTCGGTTCCGCAGGCTGGCATTATGGATACTTTGAGCCATCAGGCGCTTTTCTGTCCCCGGTTCCCCCTGAATAAAAACCGGCATATCTGACAGGGCGTACAGCCTGGCCTTACGGATACAGTCCTGCATCGCTTCCGATTCCTGAAACATGTCGGAAAACTGCCCCAGTGCAATCAGGCCATTGGAATGCCGCTTCTGCTGGGACTCCTGTTCTATGGTTAACTTCCGCACCATTTTATGGCAGGTCAGAATCCCCCCGTCTACCTTTCCCTCCACCAGCACCGGCGCAAAAATTGCATATACTGATATATTATTGATCGGAAAAAAGGTGGAGTATCCTTCCCCTCCCTTTTTCAAAATCCGTTCTGTCTGTACTGGATCCAAATCAGGAAACACCTCTGTCAGCAAGTGCCCGGACAGCTTTTTTCCAGGCAGACCAAGCATATCCTCCATCAGCGCATTCACTTTGGTAATCCTGCCACTGCTGTCAGCATTGGCTACGCCGCTGAATGAATGATCCAAAAGCGTGTCCATCTGCGCCGCCTTTTTTCTCTCCACATCCATAGCAAAACTGATACTTTTTGCCATTAAAAATGCATTCCGCAGGGAATCTTCAGTTGTAGAAAGGAACAGAGAAAAAATGCCTTCTGATGCGGCAGCTTCCACCGCCACATCTCCTCCAATCATCAAATCTACCTTATCTTCTGCTGCTTCCAGGGCAGCACGGCGAAGTCCTTCATGATTAGGTGCAAAAAAGGTTCGAAGTTCAATGTCATAAATGGTGTCAAAATAAGACATATCGCAAAACATATTCCGAAATCCCACTACAGCAATCACCGGATGCTCTTTCTTTACGATCTGCTTCGCCTTCATTACCAAAAGAGCCATCTCCTGCGCTGTAATCACAATCTCAATCACTGGAATATCCGTATACTGTTTGATAAGGGATGCCTGCAGCCCTCTTGCAATAATGACAGAAGCGCCGTCTGCAATCGCCTGCCTGGCCTCCATTACCACATTTTTTGTCCGAACCACCTTCATACAGGTGATTTCAAAGTGAGGATCCTGATAGCTTTTTTCCTGCAGCAAGTTATGTGCCTGATAGACCATCTCTTCCCTTGGAACTAAAAGCGCTATTTTTGCCATATTCCAATTTCTTCCTTTCTGATCCGCCCTTTTTCCTTTTTGGAAACGTTTCAAACTGCCTGTCTTTTCAGTTCCATGCTGCCTTCAGACGCCTGCATCCTTCTTTTATCATAGCTTCCGTCAGATTTGCATATCCAAGTATCACGGTACTGGGATACTGGTTGTTCTCCGGATGAATCACATACCGGGACAGACCGTAAACCCGCACTCCTGACTCCTTAGCCCTGGCGATAAGAACTTCTTCTGAAATCCCTTCCTTGTGCGTCAGCAGAAGATGGATTCCGGCGTGCTCCCCTGCAATCCAAAATGCCTGCTCAAGACCTTTTAGCTCTCCCATCAGACAGTCATGCTTTGCCTTATACACTGAGCGCATCCTGTTTAAATGACGCTCATAATGCCCTTCTGTTAAAAACTGATATAAAATATTCTGGTCAATTCTGGATACGGTAGAGGCAAAAAAACCGGCTTTTCTTTTATACTCCGCCATAAGATTTTTTGGCAGCACTAAAAATCCTACCCGGATTGCCGGAGCAATGGAACGGGAAAAGGTGCCGATGTAAATCACCCGCCCATTCCGATCCATTCCCTGAAGAGCTGGTACTGGCTTTCCTTTATACCGGAATTCACTGTCATAGTCATCTTCGATCAGATACCGTCCTTCCTTTTCACAGGCCCAGGCCAGCAGCTCCTGCCTCCGCTTTATGGGCATGACAATTCCCATAGGATACTGATGAGAAGGCATCACATATATGAAATCCGGTTCCCCTTTCTTATCTGCCAAAGCCTTTTCACTTTTCTTCCTATCCAGCATTCCCACATCCAGCCCGGACTTATCCATATTTACAGGAAGCACTTGATATCCCTGGCTTTCAAATACCCGATATGCCTGCTTATAGGTAGGATTTTCCATGGCAATTACCTTGTCCGGCCCCAGAACAAGGGACAGCAGCATCAGCAGATACTCATTCCCTGCACCTACAATAATCTGATCGGCGCTGCAGCAAACTCCCCTGGCCGAATGAAGATAACTGCGGATCGCTTCCCGCAAAGCATACTCTCCCTGTGGATCCCCGTTTAAAAACAGCGCTTTATTATCATCTACCAGGATATTTTTACTGATTTTCCTCCATGTATTATAAGGAAAGCTGTTTAAGTCAATTCCTCTGGGTGAAAAATCCACCTGAATCCCTTCTTCTTCCCCTGGTTCCAGTGCCACAAACAAACCGGACGGGTGATCCTGCACCTCTACCAGAGCATCAATGGCAGAAACAAAATATCCTTTGCAGGGTACAGATTCAATATATCCTTCTGACAAAAGCTGTTCATAAGCCAGTTGAGTCGTACTGCGGCTTACCTTTAAATGCTCTGCCAGAGTTCTGGTGGATGGAAGCCTGCTTTTTGCCTTTAAATTCCCCTGGCGGATTTCCTGCTTAATATGCAGATAAATCTGCTCATACATGGGAACGGTACTCTGTCCATCTAATGGTATCATAAGCTCCATATCCATCCCTCCAAATATCATCCAGATAAAAAGGATGCCGCAAACCGGCAGCCCTGCAATAGCTGCTGTAATCCCCAGACTATCAGCGCTCTATTGCAGGAAATCCGCCGCTTTGCAGCATCCTCTATGAGAACAAAATCTGCTGCCGAATCCCTTTCAAAACTTCCGGATATAAAATGCCTGCCTCTTCCTCTTAATTACTTCGGCAGCCTGAAGGAGCTTTTCAGGGAAACAATCCGGTTAAATACCGGTTTTTCTGGTTTGCTGTCTTTGCAGTCCACACAGAAAAATCCATTCCGCATAAACTGGAAGCTGTCAAAAGGCTTCACTTCAAACAAAGCAGGTTCCACACAGCAGTCCGCCACAACGGTAAGAGAATTGGGGTTTAAGTTTAGGCTTCCATCCTCATTCAGCTTTCCTTTTTCTTCATCTACAATATTCTCATACAAGCGGCATTCTACATGCTTTGCAGTCTTTACTGCAACCCAGTGTATGGTTCCCTTTACCTTCCGGCCAGTAAAACCGGAGCCGCTTTTCGTTTCCGGATCATAGGTACAGTGAATTACTGTTACCTTTCCGGACTCATCTTTTTCAAATCCGGTACAGGTAACAAAATAGGCGCCAAACAGCCGGACTTCGTTGCCTGGAAACAGCCTGAAATACTTCTTGGGAGGCTCCTCCATAAAGTCTTCCCGTTCAATATAAAGTTCTCTTCCAAAAGGAACCTTACGGCTCCCAAGAGATTCATTTTCCAGATTATTTGGAATCTCCAGCTCCTCCATGGACTCCTCCGGATAATTATCGATTACCAGCTTAACCGGATCCAGCACTGCCATCATACGTGGCTTTTTCAGCTTTAAATCCTCCCGGATACAGTACTCCAGCATGGCATAATCTACAGAGCTGTTGGCTTTTGCCACTCCTACCAGATCTACAAACATCCGAATAGATTCCGGCGTATAGCCCCGGCGCCTTAAGGCGGCAATGGATACCAGACGAGGATCATCCCAGCCGTCTACAATCCCGTCTTCCACCAGCTTTTTAATGTACCGTTTCCCTGTAACCACATTGGTTAAATACAGCTTTGCAAACTCGATCTGACGAGGCGGGTTTTCAAACTCACATTCCCTTACCACCCAGTCATATAAGGGCCTGTGATCTTCAAATTCCAGGGTGCAGATGGAATGGGTAATGTGCTCAATGGCATCTTCTATTGGGTGGGCAAAGTCATACATGGGATAGATGCACCAGGCATCTCCCGTATTGTGATGGCTCATCCGTGCAACGCGGTAAATGACCGGATCCCGCATATTGATATTAGGGGAAGCCATATCAATCTTAGCCCTAAGCACTTTTTCCCCATCCTGATACTTCCCTTCCTTCATTTCTGTAAACAGTTTTAAATTTTCCTCAACGGAACGGTTTCTGTAAGGGCTTTCTTTTCCGGGCGTAGTAAAATCTCCCCGGTATTCCCGAATCTCCTCTGCTGACAAATCACATACAAAGGCCTTCCCTTTTCGGATCAAATGCAGGGCGCACTGATACATCTGCTCAAAATAATTAGATGCAAAAAACAGCCTGTCCTCGAAATCAGCCCCCAGCCACTTTACATCTGCAATGATCGACTCTACAAATTCTGTCTTTTCCTTTGTAGGATTTGTATCATCAAAGCGCATGTTAAACTTTCCATTGTATTTTTTTGATAATCCGTAATTCAGCAGGATAGACTTTGCATGTCCGATATGGAGATATCCGTTTGGTTCCGGAGGAAAGCGGGTCTGGACATGGCTGTATACGCCTTCTGCCAGATCCTTTTCAATTTCCATCTCAATAAAATTTTTTGACACCATTTCTTTTCCTTCTGCTTCCGGCGCCTGGTTTTTCTCTTCCATTATTTATTGCCTCCATTCTCAGGTTTTTCTCATTATGAATCTTACCCTCAGTGAACAAGGGGACCAACATATAAATAAACTGATCCATTTTCTTAATCATAATATCATATTTTATTCAATTGGAAAAGAGGTTGACAGATAATTTTTCGGCAGCATCATTAAAGCAAAGAGCCCGTTTCACCAGACTCGCGCGCCGGAACACGTCTGCGTCAGCAGACATTTTCCTTAGGCGCAAAGTGCACCTCTTACAGAGGGTTTTGCTTTACAGGGCGCAAGTTCCGATAAACTCCCATGCCCCGGCAGCGGACCCACCGCCGCACAGGAAAGCCTGCCTGGCAAATCCCGCCTGGCAGGCTCAATCAAAAATTTTTATCAGGCGGCAAACGTGTTACGTCAGCACCTTGCTTAACATGTCAAACAGGTTCTGCACATCGATAGGCTTTGCAATATGGCCGTTCATTCCACACTTTAAGGCTTCTTGTTTATCCTCTTCAAATGCATTGGCCGTCATCGCTAAAATGGGGATAGACGACAGTTCCTTATCTTCCAGACTGCGGATTTGTTTCGTCGCTTCATAACCATTCATAATCGGCATCTGCACATCCATCAGTACCAACTGATAGTATCCTGGCTGGGATTTTTTCAGCATTTCTACCGCAATCTTGCCATTCTCTGCAATCTCTGTTAAAAATCCTGCATCACTTAAAATTGCTGAGGCAATTTCCTGGTTCAGTTCGTTATCTTCTGCAAGCAAAATACGCCCGGTGCCAATCTGTGTTATCATTTTTTCCCCGCTGCCATCTTCTCCTTCTTCTGCATTTACAATCGAATGGAGGCAGCTTCTTAGTTCTGATAAAAACAGCGGCTTGCTGCAAAATGCCGTAACGCCGGCTTCCTTTGCCTCATCTTCAATATCAGACCAGTCATAGGCTGTCAGCACTATAATCGGCGCATTTCCTCCTGTTTCCTTCCGGATCCTCCTTGTTACCTCAATCCCATTCATATCTGGCAGGAACCAGTCAACAATATAAACGCAATAATGATCATTGCGCATTTCAGCCTGCCTGGTGCGAAGAACCGCTTCCTTTCCGGATAAGGTCCACTCTGCCCTCATCCCGATTTGCTGGAGCATATAAGATACACTGTCACACGTATTAAAGTCATCATCTACCACCAGTGCCCTGCAGTTTTTAAGCTGCGGAATATCCACTGGCATCTTCTCGCTGGAATGAAGACGGAAGGTAAAGGAAACAGTAAACTCTGTCCCTACCCCCTGCTCACTCTTCACCTGGATTGAGCCATTCATCATATCCACAATATTTTTTGTAATGGCCATCCCAAGACCGGTCCCCTGGATCCCGCTTATGGTAGAAGTTTTCTCCCGCTCAAAGGGTTCAAAAATATGGGCTACAAACTCCTCGCTCATGCCGATTCCAGTGTCTTTAATACAAAATTCATAATTTGCATAGCCTGCAGGAGCCCCGGTTTTCTCAGTAATCCTCATACTGACAATACCGCCTGCTCCCGTATATTTTACAGAATTTCCCAGAATATTCAGCAGTACTTGATTTAACCGAAGTTTATCACAGTAAATATCTTCATCCAGTACATCCACTGCATCGATATACAGCTCAAGCTGTTTTGCATGGATATCAGTTTGCAAAATACTGCGAAGCCCGTGAAGAATATCCGGCAGGCGGCAAGGCTTCTCTTCCAGGTGCATCTTGCCGCTTTCAATCCGGCTCATATCCAAAACGTCATTGATCAGGCTTACCAAATGATTTCCTGACGTCATAATCTTCTTTAAGTACTCTTCAACCCGTTCCCTGTGATCAATATGGGTAATGGCAAGGGCTGCAAAACCCACAATCGCATTCATAGGGGTGCGGATATCATGGGACATATTTGAAAGGAAAACACTTTTCGCTTTGCTTGCACGGTTTGCCTGTAAAAGCGCATCCTCCAAAAGGCTTTTTTGCTCCATCTCATAGCGGATTTCCTCATCCACACTGCGAAAGCCCAGCACAATGCCTCTGCTGTGATCCCAGACCCCTGCACGTACCACCTTCATCTGGAAATACTTCATCTCACCCTGGTCGATTGTCCGATAATTCAAATAATACAGATTCTTTCCTGTCAGTTCCTTTTTCAGTGCTTCCTGGCAAAAAGCCTGCCGAAGCATTTCCTGGTCTTCCTCATAAACACATTTTTGAATATATGCCTCCATACAGGCTTCTAAGGATAACTGCCCTGTAAACGCGGAATCAAATATGTGTTCCTTATCATCAATCCGGAGAGCGTTTCCTGATCCTGTATCAAGGTCAAAAAAGCAAACCAGATTATAGTCAATGCTTAAGGCCTGAACCAGTTCCATCTGGCGCCTTTCATTCTTCTGGCGTTCGATACTTTCCTGCCGCTTCTGATCCGTACAGTCTAATAAAAACCTCTGATAAAACAGCTCCCCATTTTCTTTCAAAAGCTTTACATTGCCCATAATGTGGCGCACTTCATCATTGCCATGCTGCACACGGTATTCCAGGCTTATGCTGTCACCTTCCTTTTTCAGGGTGCGGATGCCTTCCCGCATAGTTTCCTTATCTTCATCCAAAACAGAAGACGCAACCATGTCAAATCCCTGTTCCATCAGCTCTTGCTCCGTTTTATACCCTAAAATTTCAAGAGCTGCCCGATTGATGCTAAGAATACGCGCTCCGTCTATGGTATGAGTAATAACGCCGCAGTCCATCGTGGTGAAAATGGTTTCTAATGTACGGTTCTTTTCAATAATCTCCTGTTCGTAAGCTCTCTCCTGGGTTACATCAATAGCCACGCCTACTGTCCCCATTACGCTTCCGTCCAGATCATATAAAGGGGATTTATATGTAGTAAGCAGCCTGACACCATCCCCTGTCTGAACGGTTTCTTCCGATACACAGGTGGTTTTCTTGCTCATAACCTCATTTTCAGACTCAATACAGGCAGGATCATCATACTCCACATCCCAAATATAGGCATGGCCACGCCCCTGCACCTGTTTCTTTGTTTTATTTACAGTTTTGCAAAAACTGTCATTGACCTTTTCGTGAATGCCGTTTTTATCTTTATACCAAACCAGATTTGGAATATTGTCAATGGTAGCTTCCAGAAAATGGCTGGTCTGCCAGAAATCCTTGCTGATTTTACAGCCCTGCTGCCACCGCTGAAAACGAAACCTGATCTCTTCCTCTGACATCGGCAGGATCCATACATCCTTAACCTCTCCCAAGCAGCCCGCTAAACACTCCATTTGCCCCTTGCCGGCAAACAGGATGATTTCAGCTCCTTCCTTCCTTGTACTCGTCAGCGCTTTAAGGATTTCCTCCGGATTCCTATCCTGTAAATCTGCCATAATCACATCCGCTTTCGCCGTCAATGCTGCTTCGGGCATATCACTTTCTGTAAATTCATGGGTAAAATATTCAAGGGGCTCCATCCCCTTTATTATCTCGAAGGCTTCTTTCTGACGGCCTATTAAATAAAAACGAATATGACAATGGTACATACCAATATCCTCCTCGCATCCCTCTGTCTATCTGACATCATTGCTCTATTCAAGCTATTAAATACTTTGACCAGGCATCGTTCCCCTCAGTAAACCATGGGTATCTATGGTTATTCTAACAAGAGTAGGAAATTATGTCAATATTCAAGGTTTTCACAATATCTATTTTATTCAATCAATTTGCCGGCGCATGAAATGTATCCTTTTTTCTTTAAAAGCTGTGCCCTCCTCCTCCGCCGCTTCCGCCTCCGCCGCTTCCTCCGCCACTGCTTCCGCCTCCGCCGCTTCCGCCTCGGCTGGAAGCGGGATCGTACACTTTGTTCTGGTACGTGCGGACTGCTTTCAGCTTTGAATAATGAAATTTTCTGTAAATATGGGACAGCAAAATATTGTTTCCAGGCTTTTGCGGTCTTGTAAAACCGATTATCAAACCGAAGTTGGCAAGCAGTGAAAGGCTCAGAGCCAATAACAAATTGCTGATATATTTCATAGGCCTGGCAATCCTCTGCCCTTTCAGCAGTTTATAAATTTCTTCAAACGCTTCTTCGGCACATCCGTAATAATCGCCATTGGATGCGTAACGGTACACATTATCAGTTACCGTATTGGCATTGGCAGCCGTGATGGTTTTATAGATTGTTCCGTCGCTGTGAATCCAGATCTTGCGATGATCCATATCAATCACAAATACGGTGCCGCTGTCTGTGCCAAACCGTTTCTTAAAATAACTTCTGGCAAAATCCTCGGTGGAATGGCTGTTGCTCCTGACAGACACAAAGGCTGCATTTCCATACTCTGTAATCGGTTCCATGATCTGAAACAGCAGCAAAAGCTGCTCCTCAGTAAGCAGTTCTGCCTTATCCTCCACCCAAACCTGGTATCCGGTAAGGGGATTCCTGTAAGCCCCTTCTGCCTCCCGGTTTTTTTGCCCCTGCCCTTCCTCTCCAAAACAAGAGAATGGCTCTGCAAACACCATTCCCCCGAAAATCAGCAGTGCCAGCCACAAAATGCTGCAAGCCAGCCTCTGCTTCCTTCCCTGTTTTCTGTCAGCAGCTCTGCTCATTTTCCTCACCTCCCCTGCTGTTTAACTGAGGCGGTTTTCGGGCAGCAAGCATATTATGCTGCCTTATCATATCTATAATCGCCCAGAAAACAGTGCCCATACAGAAAAAAGCGCCTATGTAATAAAACCAGTCCGAAACGGGATTGAAAAGCAGTATAACTGCCGCAGACACAATCCCGCCAAATGGTTTCCTTAAAACAGGCCATTTTTCCTTAAAGTGCCCTCCAAAGGTTTTTTTATCTTTGTTCTGCCTCTTACGGCGGTTATCAATCGCCGTAAGAAAAACATGGATGCCGATAAACATGGCCGCCGATACAAAAAACAGCACAGTTTGGCTGTCCATCAGCCTGCCCTTTGCCATATGGAGGGCAAGAGAAGGAATCAGCGCTGTTGCATAAAATAAGGCAAGAAGCAGCACCACTTTTCCCATGCTGCTCTCCCATGGTTTCCAAATACGCCTTCTTTTCTTCCAGCCAGAATTTTCAGTTCCATAAACTGGTCTGACTGATGCCAGCCCCTTGTCATCCTCACCTGATTCCCTGGCTAAAATATAAGTAAGCTGCCTATTTAAAATCACAGCACAGAAAAAGGCCAGTACCGCAGCAATCAGCAGTATGGTTTGGGGAGTAATGGTTAAGAACAAGTTAAAAAGAAAAAACAGCGGAATCGCCATAAGAAGGGATCCTGCCAAATACCGCTTCCCATCCACAGGAAGATCCCCCGCTGCTTTTCCCGTCTGTCCATTTACCGCCACATAACTGACCCTGTCGCCGTTTCGATAAGCCAAAAACCAAACTGGCAGCATGGCAAGCTTCACTGTTTTATTTGAAGGGCGAAGGGCATTTCGGAAGGGGAACCATCCTTCCTCCCGTCCTGCATGGCATTTCCTGCATACTGGATTCTTCAAAAGAAAACGGCTGGCATCCTGGATTACCACTTCCTCTGCTTCCGGCAAATAGACATGCTTTTCCACATCATTGGTATCCCCATAAAAGCCGCTTAAAAAAGAAGGCACAAAATCTTTCCCCTTTCTCAAATCAAAAGGCGCTATGGCATTGCTTAAGCTGTCCGAAAATGTGGAAGACGCGTCATAAGCCAGACCTTCATACTCTGCTTCTATCTCGCAGTCCAGCCTGTATTGTTCCGTAATCCGGTAATTTCCCCTTCGATATGTTTTTCTGCCGGGAAATGTGATTGGTCCTTTCTTTTCAAAGGAATATACCCAATAGGGCATGTAAATTCCTCTGAATTTTTCAATCAGGTTTTCATTTTTCAGTTCCTTTGGCGCGAAAACTGCCCGGTGCAGCATCTTCTTGTAAGCAGCTTTGCAGTCCTCCTTTGTCTTAGTAAACGGAATGATCAATTCTGGCCGCCGTTCCCTGCTGATACGGCTGTCCAGAATCGTGGAAGCCCCGCAGAAACTGCAAAACGTGGCTGCTGTCGTATCCTCGCTGACAATCTGGCCTCCGCACTGGGGACAGGTAAAAATTGTTACTTGGTATTCTCCTGACGAGTCCCCGGCTTCCTGGGCATCCCTTTCCTTATAAAAATGATAAGGATCCACTTGGGTATCACAATAATCACAGTATAACTGCTGTTTTACAATATTAAACTTCAGATTCCCGGCACAATTAGGACATTCGTACATCCTTTCCTCCCCTGCAGCCTTTGCTGCCAGATATAAAATTTCCTTATTTAAGTATATCACAAATCTTTTCTTTTTGATAGGTTGGTATGACATATTGCTATTCCTATGAAGATCAATGGCAGCCAAAGGACTTTCCTGTCATATTCCGAATGTATCAACTCAATTTTGATGACAATGACGATTTTGTATATAAAAAGTATTGGAATATGTATCGCAATCATTTCATTGAAAATTTCAATTAAGCGATAGATTGATTCGCTGTTTTCCATTTAGTTATTCTGAAAAATTCACTGTAGCATCAGGACTCTGGACTATTACAGCAAAACTGCAGGTTCCGAAGTCCTTAAAAGTAAGGATTTCGAAACCTGCAGCAAAATGAT
>JAAWIS010000007.1 GCA_022796475.1 Lachnospiraceae bacterium
GCTGCACGGGCAGGGTGAGCAAAATGTCCCCGATCGACGCTGTAAGGAATGGGCAGACGGGGGAACGCTTCTGCAAAAAGGGCGTTATGAGCCTTGGAACCCGTTTCCCGATATCACAGACGATTTCATAGTGAAATCCTCCTCCGGCTTTTGCCAAATCCTCTACTAAGATTTGCTCCCCGCCATCTCTTCCGATTAAAGTAACCATCTCTCCTTCCTCTGCCCCGTCAATTCCGGTTACATCCACCATAAACTGATCCATGCAGACCCGTCCCAGCACATTCGCTTTTTTTCCTTTTATCAGCACCCATCCTTTGCCAGATAAGTTCCGGGGATAACCATCTCCATAGCCAACGGGCACTGTCCCTATCCGCATCCGCTCTTTTGCAGTAAAAGTTCCGCCATAGCTTACCTCTGTGCCAGGCTCAATGGTTTTTATGTAAGTAAGAAAACTTTTCAGCTCCATCACCGGTTTTAACAAAACCTGGCTGGTTTCCACTTCATCCGAAGGATACATGCCGTAAATGGAAATACCGGCGCGAACCATGTCCAAATCGGTTCCTATGGATTCAATGATCCCGGCGCTGTTTGCACAGTGGCGGACAGGAATTTTTATCCCTCTTTGTTCCAGCAGCGCTTCAAATGCTAAGTATTGTTCCATCTGTTTCCTGGCCTTAGACCCATCCTTCTCATCTGCCCGGGCAAAATGAGTAAACATCCCTTCCAGTTCAATTCCCGGAAGATTTCCCATCTCCTTAACCATATCGGCTGAAGTTTCATCCGGCTTCATGCCAATCCGGCTCATGCCAGTATCTACAGCCAAATGGACTGGTGCCTTTTTTCCTTTCTCAAGGGCAATGGCATTAAATGTTTCCAATTGGGAGCGGGTAAACATTGCCGGACGGATATTAAAATCAATCAAATCAGAATAGCTGCTTTTTGGAGCTGCCCCCAGCACTAAGATTGGCTTTGTAATTCCGTGACGGCGTAGAATCATTCCTTCCTCTGCCGTAGCAACTGCATATCCTGCCACATAGGGATCTATGGCACAGGCAACAGGAACAGAGCCGTGCCCATACCCGTCTGCCTTTACCACTCCTATTATTTTCGTACCTGCCGGAAGATTTTTTTTCATTGCTTCCATATTATATGTTACCGCATCCAAATTGATCGATGCATATACTCGTTTATACTGTTTCATCTTACGAAAATCTGCCTTTCATAATAAAATTATGTTAGATTTTGACCCTTGATGCCTTTGGATTGTACCACGCTTTTGCATTCTCACAATCATAAATATTTCATTAAATATCTGTCCTGTCCTTCAGCACCAGCCCCACACAGTCAGCAAGTTCTGCTGCCAAAAGCCCATACCTTCCCTTTTCTTCCCGATAGCAGTCGCCTGCCAGGCCGTGAAGGTAAACTCCCAGAACGGCTCCCAGGGTTTCATCCATTCCCTGGGCAATCAGCCCGGCTATCAGCCCTGTAAGCACATCCCCGGAACCTGCTTTTGCCATGGCGCTATTGCCGCTTGTATTCAGAAATATCCTTCCATTTCGCAGAGCCGCTATGGTTACCGCATCTTTCAGCACACAGGTAATTCCGAACCGCGACGCATATTCCCTGGCTGTCAATATTAAGTCATTTTGTATTTCGCGGATGGTTTCCCCCGTAAGCCTTGCCATTTCTCCCAAGTGTGGGGTAAGAATGATATTCTCTGTAAAATACCCTGTCATATGTGGATTTGCCGATATTATGTTCAATGCGTCTGCATCAACAATAACGGGACTGCAGGCTGCAGTCAGGATCATTTCAACTAAATACTCACTGCAGGCTTCCTGTCCAAGACCAGGGCCTAAGACTACTGCGTCCGCCCATTCGCAGTCTTTTTCCAGGCTTTCCCGGTAATACTCCGGCTCCTGAGATAAGCGCAAAGCATCATACGTTTCCAGTACAGCCTCTGGAAGCCTTGTCTGAAGAAATGTCCGGTTTTCCTCCACAGACAATATCTTCACCAGTCCAGCCCCTGCCCGGTATGCTGCCAGTCCGCTTAAGTAGGCGGCTCCTCCCATATTTTTAGAACCTGCTACGATCAATACCTTTCCAAATGTTCCCTTATTGGAATAGGCTTTTCGCATTGGAAGCTTTTTTAAATCCTCCTCCCCGCAGGTAAAAGCCAAAAGTTCTTCTGTATCTCCTTCCATCCAGCCTTTCCTGGCAGTTTCAAGGGCCAGTTTCGGAAAACCGATATCAGCTATCACCACCTGGCCTGCATATTCTTTGCCTGGATACAAAACAGTTCCCAGTTTTTCCCATCCAAACGTAACCGTAACATTTGCCTGGAGGGCGATTCCCAAAACCTGTCCGGTATCACTGCTGATGCCAGAAGGCAGATCCACTGCAACCGTAAGCCTGGGTTCTGCCTCCTTTAACATATTCAGAAACTGCCTGTACTCTCCTTCTACATCTCTGGAAAGACCGACGCCGAATACAGCATCCACTAAAATATCGCAATGCCCCGGGATAAAATCTCTGTATTCGATCCTGTTAAGTTTCAGCTTGTCTGCAATAGATGCCTGGATCCTAAACTCTCTGCTTCCCTTCTCCATATTGCCAACTACTATAATCACAACCTGATAGCCCGCCTGGGAAAGGATCCGGGCAGCGGCTATCCCGTCAGCACCGTTATTTCCGCATCCGCAGGCACACCAGACCACTTCATTTTTTTCAGAACGCCGGATCACTTCATCCGCCACTGCCATGGCAGCCCGCTCCATTAAAACCATGGAAGGAATTCCGATTTCCTCTATGGCTATCCGGTCAATTTCTTTCATCTGCTGACCAGTAAGCAAAGCCCTCATATTCCTCTTCCTTTCCCTTTCAGTAAAATCGAAACAGCCGGCAAGCCGAAAAGGGCTGCCCCCTGGCCTGCCGACTGGCTTTCGTATTGCATGTTTAATCATTTTCCTCGTTTTGCAAAAATTTTACAGCATTTCATGCTCTGCCTTGTCAAAAACAGCAGGTATCTGTGACCTTGTTTCACTCCTCTTCTGCCTTTGCATCCTGCATGCTGCACACCCGGTAGGAAAGGCGCATAAGACTTTCGGATAAATGGACGTTTTCCACTACCACATCGTCAGGAACAACCAAATCTACATGGGCGAAATTCCAGATGGCTTTAATCCCTGCCTTTACCAAGCGATCCGCTATTTCCGGCGCCTTGGTTTTAGGAATCGTAAGCGCTGCTATCTGAACCTCTTTTTCCACAATAAATTTTTCTAAATCTTCAACCCCTCGTATTTCAATCCCCCGAACCACCAGGCCGATAAGCCTGGGGTTAATATCAAACATCCCTTTGATAATAAAGCCCCGCTTTTCAAAATTAGCATAATTGGCAATCGCCTGCCCTAAGTTGCCTGCCCCGATTATAATAATATTATGCTGACGATCAATCCCCAGGATTTTTGCGATCTCTGTATAAAGATACTTTACATTATATCCATAACCCTGCTGTCCAAATCCGCCAAAATTATTTAAATCCTGCCGAATCTGAGATGCTGTTACTTTCATCCTGGTACTTAAATCATTCGAAGAAATGCGTTCCACCCCATCTTCCAGCAGTTCTCCCAGATACCGGTAATATCGGGGCAGCCTGGAAATTACTGCCTTCGAAATTTCTTTCTGTTCCACGTTTTCCACTACTCCTTCTCTTGTTCTCTATTATCTATTATAAAGTTACGTTAAATCATTGTCAAACGAATTTTCAATTCTTGCAAAAATATGGTATATATATTATACTAATACTATTGTTTTATCAGAGTTTTTTTTATGTTGTTGCTTCTTAGTATACAACATACAAAAATCTTTTTCCAGCTTTCCATATACAACTCAGGAGGATTACCATGATTTTATCATGCAACAATATTTCAAAAGCTTTCGGCAGCAAACCTGTTCTGGAACAGGTATCCTTTCATATAGAAGAACACGAAAAGGCAGCGATTGTGGGAATTAATGGAGCCGGAAAATCGACACTGCTGAAAATTATAATCGGTCAGCTTTCTCCTGACAGCGGCGAAGTTGTGCTGTCAAAAGGAAAAACCATAGGTTATCTGGCCCAGCATCAGGAATTGGAAAGTTCCCGCACTATCTATGAAGAAGTGTTAGAAATCAAACGCCCGGTGATCCGCATGGAAGAACGAATCCGGGAACTGGAACTTCAGATGAAGCATACTGACGGTCAAAAGCTGGAGTCCCTGCTTTCGGAATACGATCATCTCAATCATCAGTTTGAACTGGAAAACGGTTATGCCTATAAAAGCGAAGTAACCGGCGTATTAAAGGGCCTAGGATTTTTAGAGGATGAATTTAACAAACCGGTAACTACTTTATCCGGCGGGCAAAAAACCAGAGTTTCCCTGGGAAAGCTTCTTTTGTCAAACCCGGATATCATACTTTTGGACGAGCCAACCAACCATTTGGATATGGAATCCATCTCCTGGCTGGAAAACTATTTGCTAAATTACAGCGGCAGTGTAATCATTGTAGCCCATGACCGGTATTTTTTAAATCGGGTAGTAAAAAAGATTGTGGAACTGGAATGTGGCCATTCTCAAGTTTACCTGGGAGATTATGAGGCTTACAGCCAAAAACGCTCTATGATCCGCCAGGCCCAGATGAAGGCATATTTTAATCAGCAGCAGGAAATTAAGCATCAGCAGGAAGTGATAGCAAAGCTGAAATCCTTTAACCGGGAAAAATCCATTAGGCGGGCGGAAAGCCGTGAAAAACTTTTGTCTAAAATTGAAGTGCTGGAAAAACCTGCAGAGATAAAGGATGCTATGGCGATTACCTTGGAGCCTCGGACAGAAAGCGGCAATGATGTCCTTGCCATCAGAAACTTAAGCAAGTCCTTTGGCCCTTTAACCTTGTTTTCTCATATTGACATAGATATTAAAAAAGGGGAACGGGTTGCCATAATCGGTAATAATGGAACCGGAAAATCAACGCTGCTTAAAATTATTATGGATCTGCTTCCGGGAGATACTGGTGAAATCCGTCCCGGTGCTAAAGTACAGGCAGGATACTACGATCAGGAGCAGCAAGTCCTTCATCCGGAAAAAACGGTTTTTGATGAGATTCAGGATGAATACCCTGACATGGATAATACGCGGGTCCGCAATGTGCTGGCTGCCTTCCTTTTTACCGGCGATGATGTGTTTAAGCGGATTTCCGATTTAAGCGGCGGCGAGCGCGGACGGGTATCCCTGGCTAAGCTAATGTTGTCGGAAGCCAATTTCCTGATTCTTGACGAGCCTACCAACCATTTAGATCTTACTTCTAAGGAAATTTTAGAAGATGCCCTGTCCCATTATACCGGAACTGTGCTTTACGTATCTCATGACCGTTATTTTATTAATAAAACGGCTACCAGAATTTTAGAATTAACAGGACAGACTTTTATCAATTACCTTGGAAACTATGACTACTATTTGGAGAAAAAAGAAGAGCTGACCAAAGTTTATACCGGACAGGCTCCTTTGACCGGCTTATCGGGAAAAACAGCAGGCCCTCTGGCCGGACTTACCGCTTCCACCCTGTCTGCCCAGGCAGCGCAAAAAACCGGGAATGGTTCTGCACAGCCAAAAGATACTGCCGGAAAGCTTGACTGGAAAGCTCAGAAAGAAGAACAGGCCCGGATACGAAAACGTCAAAATGATCAAAAAAAGACAGAAGAAATGATCCATCAGCTTGAACAGCGGGATGCACAGATTGATTTGCTGCTAACTCAGGAAGAAATCTATACGAATGTAGGAAAACTGGTTGAGCTGAATCAGGAAAAAGAGGAGATCAGCAAAAAGCTGGAAGAACTTTACGATTTATGGGCAGAGCTGGCAGAAGATGAACCAAATGAAACCTGACTTTAATGGAAACCAGAAAACAGAACATGCTGCAAAATCCATTGATTTCACAATATATAGCTTAAATCTGCACCGTATTTATACTATATATTGTATCAATCTGTTATTTTGCAGCATGCCCATCACGAAGGGATGATGATATGAACCGATGGAAACGGCCTTTTGCTATAGTTTGCCTGATACTAATTGGAATTTTGATTGCAGGAGCAATTATTTTAGCCTTTATGGATACAGAACTGTCCCGCAGTCTTTTAATGGCTGATTTGTTCTGCCTGATGGTAATTCCGGCCTGCTTTTATGGATATCAGATGCTGCTGAATCTGCGAAAGCAAAAAGACGGGAAACAGGATCCGAAATAATTTCTACTATAAATTATAAGGCTGCCGCAAAATACGGCAGCCCAAACAAATCTTAACGCATAATAATATCATCCCGGCCCGGCCCATTTGATACCATGGAAATCCGAACGCCGATTTCTTTTTCTACGAATTCTATATAGTTTCTGCAGTTTTCCGGCAGCTCCTCATACTTTTTAATCCCGCGGATATCGCAGTTCCATCCAGGCAACGTTGTAAGAACTGGTTTCGCCTTTTCCAGTTTTGCAGTAGTGGGGAAATCTTTGGTAACATTCCCGTCAATCTCGTAGCCTGTACAAACCGGAATTTCTTTTAAGTAGCCCAGGACATCCAAAACAGTAAATGCTACTTCTGTGGCTCCCTGGATCCGGCAGCCATAACGAGTAGCTACTGCATCAAACCAGCCCATACGCCGGGGCCGGCCTGTAGTTGCGCCAAATTCGCCTCCGTCGCCGCCTCTTCTGCGCAGCTCATCTGCTTCTTCTCCAAAAATCTCACTGACAAAAGCACCTGCCCCTACTGCACTGGAGTAGGCTTTTACCACTGTAATAATATCTTTAATCTCATATGGCGCAATACCAGCCCCAATGGCTCCATATGCAGCCAAAGTAGATGATGAAGTAACCATAGGATAAATCCCATGATCCGGATCCTTTAAGGAACCTAACTGCCCTTCTAAAAGAATGGTTTTGCCAGCCTTGATCTGATCATAAAGATAAGATGACACATCGCATACATACGGTTCCACCATATCCCGGTACTGATGGCAGGTTTCCAAAAGTTCTGCCGGATCCAAAAGAGGCTTATGGTACAAATGCTCTAACAAAACATTCTTGATTTCACAGATCCTTTCAATTTTTTCCTTCAGCCCTTCCTCGTCAAACAGTTCACTTACCTGAATGCCAATTTTTGCGTATTTGTCAGAATAAAAGGGGGCAATTCCGGATTTTGTGGATCCGAAGGACTTTCCTGCTAAGCGGGCCTCTTCATAAGTGTCAAACAGCACATGATAAGGCATCAGAATCTGGGCTCTGTCTGAAACCAGAATATGGGGCTTGGGAACGCCTCTCTCTACAATGGAATGAATCTCATTGATCAAATATGGAATATTTAACGCCACGCCATTCCCGATAATACTGGTTGTGTGATCATAAAATACACCAGACGGCAGCAGATGAAGGGCAAATTTACCATAATTATTAATAATCGTGTGACCAGCGTTGCTTCCGCCCTGAAAACGGACGATGATGTCAGATTCTTTTGCAAGCATGTCTGTAATCTTGCCTTTTCCTTCATCTCCCCAGTTAGCGCCAACGATAGCTCGAACCATTTCAATTCCTCCTTTAGGGTTACCTACAGTACTTTTTATACTACCTTACTAATTTACAACAAAATCTGCCATAAGTAAAGAAGAATTCATTAGAAACGTATCCCCTTGTCTGCTGCCTGGAAAATACTTTCATTCTTTCATCTTATCCTTTAACCACTGTTCAAAATTGTCTTCTGAACTCCATTCTTCAATCGATATTATGAAACTTTATGGCAAAGTTTCTGAAGGTGCGTTTAAAATTCCCACAAAAATGATTGATTATACAGCTTACATATTGTATAATATAACCTAAAATCAAATAGTGAAACGGAGATAATGATGAAAAAACGAATTAACAACTCGGTGCAGTTTTCATTCTGGCAACAGATTGCATCGAGGTAAATTTTAAAGCGCTGACGCCTATGTTGTCAAAAACTGCACTGCTCCCTGACTTTATTAAAAAATCATAGTGAGGAAACAGTCAAAATGAATCAAACCGAATTAAATGTTATATGGAAAAAGGAAGAAGAAGCTGCCCATATCCATGGCTGGGATTTTTCGCATATCCGCGGCAGATACGAGGAAGAACATGATTTGCCCTGGAATTATAAAAAACAAGTACAACAATATTTAAAAAAGGATTTCTGTCTTTTGGACTATGATACTGGCGGAGGGGAATTCCTTTTGTCATTAAATCATCCTTTTGACAAAACCTCTGCTACAGAGGGATATCCGCCTAATGTACAGCTTTGTTCAAACAAACTCTTGCCCTTGGGAATCGACTTTAAAGAATGCAGCGATCCTTCGCGCATTCCTTTTGCCAATGAAACCTTTGATATCATTCTGAACCGGCACGGCAATTTCTGTGCAGATGAATTATATCGCCTTTTAAAAAAAGATGGGATTTTTATTACAGAACAGGTTGGAAGTGACAATGACAGAGATTTAGTTGAAATGGTGCTTCCCGGAACCAAAAAGCCATTCCCTCACTTAAATTTAAAAGAGCAGCGGGCTGTATTTGAACGCGCCGGATTTCACATTCTATCCGCCAGGGAAGCGTATCGTCCAATCAAATTTTATGATGTAGGGGCATTTGTATGGTTTGCACATATTATCGAATGGGAGTTTCCTGATTTTTCAGTGGATAAATGCTTTAATGGACTGCTGAACATGCAAAAAGACATTGAAGATAAGGGCCAGATCGAAGGAACGATTCACCGTTATCTGATTGTGGCAAAGAAATAACCCCCATGCCCCGCTTAGGGCATCACTATAAATGAAAGGGGTTCCTGTGAACCCTCCGGGGGGATGTGCAGAAAACGGGCATGGAAGATGTCGCTTCGCGACACCGTTTTCGCACAGCTCAGCGACGGGGCGCTGAGCTTTCACAGTAACCCCCATGCCCCGCTAGGGCATCACTATAAATGAAAGGGGTTCCTGTGAACCCTCCGGGGGGATGTGCAGAAAACGGGCATGGAAGATGTCGCTTTCGCGACCCCGTTTTCGCACAGCTCAGCGACGGGGCGCTGAGCTTTCACAGTAAATAGTTCGTTTCCACTTTCTTGGTCAGCCACACACCATTTTCAGATAAATAAAATTGGCATCCGTCACCATACATAGCGCCGCTGTCTACCATTAACACCACCGGGCTTCCATGCCGCCTTCCTACCTTTAAAGCGGTTTCTGCATCCTTTGACAGATGAACATATAAGCGGTTCATCGGTTTCAGCCCTTCGCTTTTAATTGCCTTTAAAAATCTGGCAGCAGTCCCGTGGTATAAGATTTTTGGAGGTTCCTGCTCTTTTAATTCCACATCCACCGCAATGCTGTGTCCCTGATTCGCCCGGATTTGTGTCTTGTCCTGATTCAGACAATATCTTTGCTTTTGATCCGAAGCTACAATTTCTTCTAAAATATCCATGTTTATTTTTCTTCCGGTATGGTTGATGCCTGCTAACAATTCATCCACATCAGCCCACCCATGTTCATCTAATGAAATGCCGGCGGCGGCAGGATTATGCCGCAGTACTAAACTTATAAATTTACTTAATTTATCAAATTTTCCCATCATTCCCTCTCAAAGCTGAAATATTCGACAACTGCATTACGTTTTCCAATTTGTATGCTTTATTCTAAAGCAAAATGAGAATAATTGCAAGAATTACAACGGTCATTTTTTAGATTTCTACATGGGACTGTAAAAGCTCAGCGCCGGATTCCCCTGATGCGCTGCAAATATTATCCTTTCAACCGCAAGTCTTCATTGGCCTTTTCCACATTCAGCCTGGTGAGTATCAGGGTAATGAAAAGGTTAAAGATCATTGGCAGCCACAGATACATGATGTGGAGCATATTAATGCAGGAAGCTGACTGCTCTGGGGCGCCGCCTACATAGCCGCTGTATGCCAAAAGCCACCCTGCAACAGCAGTGCCGATGCCGCCGCCAAGCTTGGTTCCAAGAGAGGTGCAGGAATACATGGTTCCGTCCACCCGTTTTCCGGTTTTCAAATACGTGTATTCGGAACAGGTTGCGATAAGGGCATTCATATCTCCCTGAAGAGGGCTCATTCCGATTGCCGCAATGGCAGTGCATAAAAGCATCAATGGAACGCTTCCCATGTAACCGGCAATCACTACCCCTAAGCGTCCTATGGTTCCCATAGCATAACCGTATAAATTCAGCTTATACATCCCTTTCCATCTGGCAACCAGCGCCGGGGTAAACAAGAGGCCAATGATCATAGGAATGTTAATGGCCCAGGAAAATACACCCAGAAGATTTGCATTTTTCAGTACATAGGTCATAAAATAAATCCCCATGTTCAAGGTTGCCGAATAGATCTGCATCAAAATATAGGAAATACAAATCATCAGATAATATTTATTGTGAATCAATAGCTGAAATGCTTCAATCAGACTGTACTTTTCTTCCGGTTCCTTATTTTCCTGGCCAGTTTCCCCTTCTGAAAGTTCCTTTGGGGATAATTCTTTTACAGACAGCACTGATAATGAATTCGATATCACACCGACAACTGCATAAATGATGGCTACCGTTCTCCATGCCCCTGCGCCGCCGCCAAAGTAAGCTACCAGTCCAACTGTAATGGTCTGGATCAGCATACTGGTGCCAAAGGCAAACATAAACCGGATGGATCCCATCTGGACACGTTCATGATTATTCTTGGTTACAAGGGCAGTCAGAGCCGAGTAGGCAATATTATTTGCCGTGTAAAAACCGGCATTCAGCATCGTATATGCGATAAAAAACCATGCATACTGGGCAAATTCGCTGATATCTGCCGGGATAATAAAGATTGCCACCAGACATAGGGCACATCCAAAATAGCCGTAAAACATCCACGGGCGCGCTTTCCCCATCTTACTGTTGGTCTTGTCAATCATGGAACCAAAGAAAATATCACTGACTCCGTCAAACAGCTTTGAAACTGCAATTAATGTTCCTACGATCCCTGCATTCAGTCCAACGGTATCTGTCAGGAAAATCATGACAAACGCTGACAAAAGTGCATACACTACATTGCCTGCAATGTCGCCGGATCCATAACCAACTTTATTGTACCATTTTAAATACGTTCTTTCCTGCATTATTTCCTCCATTCTATGTTGGTTTCACGGCAGGGCCTGTCCCGCTTGCTCCAGCTTTTATCCTGTTTTTCCGGGAAAGCCTGCACGTGAAAATTCTTTTATTCCCTTATCTTTCTTTCACTCTTTCTTATGCTCCGGTTTTAAATTCAGCATAAATGTAAATACTTCCTCTGCCAGCCTGTATTTTTCCTGAAGCCTTGGGCCGCAGCTATTGGAACCGATTCCGTTTTGACGAAAATCCAGGTTAAGTACTGTGCTGCCGCAGGGAACCAGCTCAAAATTATGATTCTTCTCCCCCAGTTCTTCCTGTGTAAACACTGACGCATTAAATGAAAAGGGATTCTCCCCATATGCCTTAATCAAGCGGTCTGCACCACTGACGAAAACGTAGTCGCAGTCATTGTGGCTGCCGTTTTCCTGGGGCCTTAAGTAATCCTCGTGAAGTTCTGCCACTGATGAAGTATAAATCCCATGACTGGCAGCCCTGCATTTATCTGCATAGCTTTCCTTTGGCCCCAGGCCGAAGTAAGTGACTTGTTCCATTTCCTTTGGAAGAAACAGGCGAAGGCCGAACCTTGGCAGTTCCGGAAAATCCATATTCCTGACCACATCCATTTTCACTGAAATCTGTCCCGTATTGTCAATGCGCCAAAGGGTATCCATATCCATCATTCTCTGAACCGTTACCCCAGTCATCCCCATTTTACTGTGGATCTCCAGGTATTCTGCAGTCAGCGTATAATTCGTTACATAAGCTCTTGAAGCTGCCCGATCATACATAGCCTTTTTCCACTCTTCTTTGATATACATATCATTGTCAGTGGGGGCTCTCCACACATTTAGTTCCATAGGATGGTCAAAAAAATCCTTCCCTTCCACTGTAAGCTGGTCAAAAATGCCTCGAAGTTTATTGTAAACGTATGTAAATCTGCTGCCCTTTACTATCAATTGCTTCGGTGTTTCCAGAACTTCAACCGGCGGCAGGCTGCCTTTAATCCGTTCCGATTCCTCCTGCCACATAAGACTTGTCTGGTTTTTCGGATCCTTATTTTTCAGAGCAATTTCATCAAAGCCAAGGATATGTCCTTGTTTACGAAGCTCATCGGCATGTTTCAGCGTATAGAATACTTTCAGATATACTTTCCCCTTATCCGGCACAAGCACAGGAAGTAAAATTTTTGCCTCTTTGCCAGGCAGGATTTCCGGAATACTGGCTGTATCGATTATTCCTGCAAATTCTGTTTTGCCGTCTGTACTTATTTCATAGGAAATTTCCAGATAATCCCGAATATTCACATAATTCATCTGATTTTTCAGCAGAAACGTTCCTGTGTCCTGGTCAAGCATTCGGATTCTTGCCGGTCTATGTACATTTTTGTATTCCAGCAGCCCTGTGTGAGGGGTTCTGTCCGGGTATACCAGCCCATCCATGCAGAAATTTCCATCATGAGGATATTCCCCGTGATCTCCGCCGTAAACATATATGTTTCTGCCTTCTGCCGTTTTCCCTTTATATATGGCATGATCACACCACTCCCACACAAAGCCTCCGCAGATACATTCATATTGATCAATCAATTGAAAATAATCCTCATAATCCCCTGCTCCGTTTCCCATGGAATGGCAGTACTCACATAAAATATATGGTTTATCCGGATTCGATTCCACATAATCTAAAACTTCCTGAAATTCAGGATACATACGGCTGTAAAGATCAATATTGGAATAATCGTATTTTCTTTTTCGCCCTCTGTAGTATGCGCTTTCATAGTGGGTCAGCCTGTCAGGGTCATACTGTTTCGTCCATGCCAGGGCTTTTTCAAATGTGCAGCCATAACCGCATTCATTCCCCATAGACCAGATAACAACGCAGGGGCGGTTTTTATCCCGCTCCACAAGCTTTTTTACCCGGTCAAGGGTAGCCTCGTCAAATTCCGGATTATCCGAAATCAGCTCGTTCCACCTGCCTGCACGCTCTGCATCGGTATCATTGGAATAGCAAAGCATCCATGGCCCATGGCTTTCATTGTCAGCCTCATCAATAACAAAGAACCCATACTGGTCACACATCTGGTAAAACATGGGCTGATTGGGATAATGGCTGGTTCGGACTGCATTGAAATTATGCTGCTTCATCATTTCCAAATCTTTTTTCATCTGATCCACACTGATCACAAATCCGGTTACCGGATCGGAATCATGCCGGTTTACCCCTCTGAACTTCACCGGTGAACCGTTAATGGTTACCACATTGCCCTTTACTTCGATTTCACGAATGCCGATGCGTTCTGTAATCACTTCGTTTTCTGTTTCAAGAACCAAGGTGTACAGATATGGCTGCTCACTGTTCCATAAGCGGGGCTTATCGATGGGAAACCTGGTATCTCCTTTGTAGACAAAATCCGTAACCAATTCTCCTTCATTGTCATAAACTGCCGCCTTCACCGGGATCACCTCGTCCAGATATTTTGTCCGGATGCTGACAAAGGCTTTTTCCTCTTCTATTTTGGTATTGATAAAATAATCGTAAATACATTGTTCCGGGCGCTTCATCAGATATACATCCCGGAAAATGCCGCTCATCCGGAATTTATCCTGATCTTCCAGATAACTGCCGTCACACCATTTTAACACCAGCACTCCAAGACAGTTTTCCCCTTCTTTCACGATTTTTGTCACATCAAATTCACTGAGTGCGTGGGAAACCTGGCTGTAGCCTACGTACTCCCCATTCAGCCACACATAAAAGCAGGAATCAACTCCTTCAAATTCCAGAAAAGCCTTTGGCGCATTCTCTTCTTTTTGGTAGAGAAACGAGGAGATATAGACACCGCAGGGATTATCCTGAGGCACATATGGGGGATCTACCGGGAAAGGATAGCGGAAATTGGTGTATTGATGGCAATCATATCCGTAATTCTGCCAAACACCAGGAACCGGAACAGATTTAAAATCCCGGGTATCAAATCCCTGCTCATAAAATGGTTCGTTTAGCTGGTAAATACTGTCATAATATTTAAATTTCCACTCTCCGTTCAGCATCTGGATCCGATCCGACTGCTCTCTGTGTTCAATAAGGCCATCTATCCTGGCTGACGCTGGTACGTAATAAGAGCGATCCGGCATCGTATTTTCATGGAGCATATGCAGATCCTCGTAATAACGGGGTACAATCATAGCAGCTTCCTCCTATATACATTATTTTAGACTATTCTTCGTCACAACATAACAAGTAGCAAATACCTTATTCCTTTCACAGGCCCTGTGTTTATCTGTATTATAAAGTAATTCATCTTGCTTTTACATAAATCAGAATAGACAAAATATGCACAAAATGATACAATTATACTGAATAACCCATTCATTTATATTCATATC
Organism: Lachnospiraceae bacterium; assembly: GCA_022796475.1. Lineage (GTDB taxonomy): Bacteria > Bacillota > Clostridia > Lachnospirales > Lachnospiraceae > Caccovicinus. The sequence goes on from JAAWIS010000007.1 coordinate 14,568, forward strand.
CACAAGAACTTGCGCAGCACTTTTTATTTCTTCTTGTGCAATCTATCAAAAGAAAAGGGGTGACGAATCTGTATACGGATAATGCATACTGGAAAAATTCCCGCCGGGATTTCAAAGACAGGAAACATCCTTTATTTGTGGGAAGCGCAGGGGTCTATCATTTATTCTCCAGGCCCAGACTTCCCACTCACAGACCGAAAGGGCGCCTGGACTATCAATTGCTTTATATCGCTTCCGGCAAAGCACATTTTTATTTTCATGGCAAAGAGGAAATCGTAACCGCCGGGAACATGGTTCTTTACCGCCCTAAGGAAGAGCAGCGCTACTATTATTACGGTGTTGACCGCACAGAAGTATACTGGGTTCATTTTACAGGAAATAATGTAAAGAATTTATTGAGAAAATATGGCATTCCGGACAGCAAACATATTATCCATACCGGAACCTCATTCGATTATAAAAAGATTTATCTTCATATGATCCAGGAACTGAAGCTTACCAAACCCCACTATGAGGAGGTTTTGGTGGACTATTTGGAGTTACTGTTTATCATGATCAGCCGCCTTCAGGGGAAAAAAGCAAAACACGGAAACCTTTTCCTTCTTGATGAAATGGAAAAAACGATTACCTATTTCCATGCCAACTATAATCATCCCATAAGCATCGAAGAATACGCTAAGAGCCGGGGCATGAGCATTAGCTGGTTTATCCGTAATTTCAAAGACTACACCGGGTCAACTCCCACTCAGTACCTTCTCTCACTTCGGATATCCAATGCCCAAAGCCTGTTGGAATCTACTTCCTATAATGTTACGGAAATTGCAGAGATCGTGGGCTATGACAATCCGCTGTATTTTTCCCGCCTGTTCAAAAAACAATGCGGAGTTGCCCCTACGGAGTTCAGAAAGCAATTTAAAAGGGAATGTTAAACGGCTGAAACATTCCCTTTCCTGTAAGAATCCCGATAGATACACAGTACCCTTTCCTTATCCACTGGAAGGGAAAAGGCTTAAATATGATTTGCAAATATAAAGTCAATGGTTTTCAGCAGCCGGTCAGTTCCTGATACGATCACCTTTACCTTCTGCCCCAATTTGTAGATTTTTCTGGTCATTTCACCTACCAGTTGATAGCTGGCTTCATCAAAAATATAGTAGTCATCCGTTAAATCACTAATCCGCACCATTCCCTCTACTGTATTGGGAAGTTCTACATAAAGTCCCCATCCGGTTACACCGGAAATTACGCCGTCAAACTCCTGCCCAATAAACCGGGACATATATTCGCATTTTTTCAGTTTGTCTGTTTCCCGCTCCGCCTCCTCTGCCCTGCGCTCTAAAGCGGAAGACTGGATGGCAACCTGCAAAAGAATGGTATTATAGTGATCGATTCTTTTTTGGCTAAGGCCGCCTTTTAAGTTTTCTTTTATTATCCGGTGAATCTGCAAATCAGGATAACGCCGGATAGGTGAGGTAAAATGGCAGTAATACTTAGCTGCCAGACCGAAATGTCCGGTGCAGTCAATGGTATAACTTGCCTGTTTCATAGAGCGGAGGGTAAGCCGGCCAATTAAAGGCTCTTCTATTGTTCCTTCCGCCTTTTTTAACAGTTTTTGGATCTCTTTTGGATGGATCTCTCCCTGCCTGGTATGGATAGCGTATCCAAAATTATAAAGAAAGGTAGTTAACTGCTTGATTTTTTCCGGATCCGGGTTATCATGGGTCCGGTAAAGAAAGGGAAGCTGCTGCCAGTAAAAGTCCTCGGCAATGGTTTCATTGGCTGTCAGCATAAAATCCTCAATCAGTTTGGTAGCCACATTCCTCTCATAGGGCTGAATGGATATGGGTTTCCCTTTTTCATCCAAAAGGATCTTGCTTTCCGGAAAGTCAAAATCAATCGCTCCTCTTTGATACCGCTGTTCCCGGATCCTTTCAGAAAGCTCTCTCATCAGCCGGAACATGGGAACCAGATCCTGGTATTCTTTGGCCCTTTCCTCATCCTCATGGGAAAGAATGGCATTTACTGCTGTGTAAGTCATCCGCCTGTCTACCCGGATCACAGTTTCTGCAATTTCATGCCCCAGCACATTTCCTTTTTGATCCAGTTCCATCAGACAGCTTAATGCCAGTCTGTCTGTGCCTTCATTCAGAGAGCAGATACCATTTGACAGCTTATGAGGAAGCATCGGAATCACCCGATCCACCAGATAAACGCTGGTTCCCCGCTTTCGTGCCTCCTGATCCAGCAAACTGTTTTCCTTTACATAATGGGTAACATCTGCAATGTGCACTCCCAGCCGATAATGCTCCCCTTCCTTTGATAAGGTAATCGCATCGTCCAAATCTTTCGAATCCTCACCGTCAATGGTAACGGTAGGAAGGGAACGCAAATCAAGGCGGCCTTCATACTCCGCCTGCATGACCTCATCTCCTATGGATTTCGTTTCCTCAATGACCTCTTTAGGAAATCCTTCTGGCAGCCCGTATGCCCGCACCAGAGATACGATATCGGTCCCCGGATCATTGGTATGACCAATAATCTCCGTAACCACGCCTTCTGGATTCTGAGAATTCTTTCCGCTAAAATCCGTGATCTGTACGACCACCTTATGCCCGGTTACAGCCCCCATATCCTTTCCGCCGGGGATAAAGATATCTTTTCCGATTTTCTGGTTGTCCGGTATTACAAATCCAAAATTTTTACTTTTCTGGTAATATCCGATAACCTCTTTGTTGGCATGTTCCAACACTTTTAACACCGCGCCTTCCGGCCGTCTGCCTTTGGACTCCTGCTCCACCGTAAGCCGCACCCGATCTCCATGAAGGGCGCCTCCAGTCTTTTCCGCCGGAATAAAGATGTCCTGTTCCATCCCTTCTGCTGCCACAAAACCAAAACCTTTGGGATGGCCCGTAAAAATACCGGTTACGGAAAATAGTTCCGGTTTCCCGTACTTTCCTTTTTTTGAAATGCCAATTGCCCCCTCATCCACTAAAATCGATAATACCTCTGACAGTTCTTCCTGATTCTTTTTGGGAATATCTAATAAACTGGCAATCTCCTTCGCCTTCATGGGAACGTAAGCAGGATCATGAACCAGTTTTGTCAGCATTTCTTTTCTCTGTTTTAATAAATTTTCTTCCATATTTTCCTCCATACTGTGTATGTACTCCCGGATCCCTCTCAGGCACAAAGAAACTCCGGGAGCACATATATAAAAGAAAACACTCTTGTTATCACAAGAGTGCTTGCTTTCGTTTACTTATTCAAATAGTTGAGAACAATCGCCAGAAGCATAAATGCAACGGCGGCAAACCTGGTAAATTTCTCTAATGCGCCTTCCATGGAACGGCCTTTATTCTTCCCCCAATAGGTATCCGCCATACCAGCTACCGCACCTAATCCGGAAGATTTGCCCTCCTGCATCAGAATAATTACAGACAAAGCAATGCATATGATAACAAAAATAATGGAAAGAACGATTTTCAACGCGGTCATGATTCCACCTCCTAAAACCTGTTTTATAACCACACTTTTTGTATCATAGCATATTTTTCCGCTAATTACAATACATTTTAAAAAATTCCGGGTGTCTGAAAAATCACTGGCCCTTCCGAATCCATCTGCTCTTCCCAGCAGCCTGCTGCTGAATTGCGTAAATTCCCACACATAATTGATCCAAATGCCAGGCAGACAGCACACTGCTGAAAAACAACCTTTAATTTCCTTCTATTATTTCTTCAATCCTAAGAAGCTGATTATATTTTGCTGTCCGCTCCCCTCTGCATGGCGCGCCGGTTTTTATCAGCTCGGTTCCCATTCCTACTGCTAAATCAGCAATGGTGCTGTCTTCGGTTTCTCCGGAACGGTGGGACATTATGGTGGTGTATCCGTTTAATTTTGCAAGCTGAATGGCATCCATGGTTTCTGTCAGGGTTCCAATCTGATTTGGCTTAATAAGAATCGCATTGGCGCTGTGATCTGTAATCCCTTTTTGAAGGCGGTTGCAGTTGGTCACAAACAAATCATCTCCTACCAGCCTAACTCGTCCTCCAATTTTCCCCGTTAACACTCTCCAGCCTTCCCAGTCTTCCTCATCCATCGGATCTTCGATGGAATAAATCGGGTAGGAATCCGCCAGTTTTACCCAGTATTCCATCATCTGCTCCCGGTTATATGTCTGATTCTGCTTTGGAAGGGTGTAAAAACCGGGTCCAAGTTCCGAATTTTTCCATTCACTGGCTGCCGCATCCAATGAAATCATAAAATCTGTCCGTTCCTTAAACCCAGACAGCTTAATGGCGCTTAAAATCAGCTCAATGGCTTCTTCCCCATTGCGCAAATCCGGAGCAAAGCCTCCCTCATCTCCTACTGCAGTCGAAAGCTTTTTCTCCTTCAGCAGCTTTTTTAACACCTGGTAGACCTCGGCACACCATCTCATGCCTTCCCGGAAGGAGGAAGCTCCCATGGGAAGGATCATAAATTCCTGAATATCCACAGAATTGTCAGAATGGGCGCCGCCGTTTAAGATATTCATCATAGGCATGGGAAGCTTGTTTCCATAAATTCCTCCAATATATTGATGGAGATGCAGCCCGTATGCCGCCGCAGCCGCCTTTGCACAGGCCAGGGAAACACTTAAAATCCCATTAGCTCCCAGCTTTCCTTTATTTTCTGTTCCGTCAGCTTCCTTTAGCAAGCGGTCAATATTGTTCTGGTTCCTTGCATCTTCAAACATCAAAACCTCCGCCAGAACTGTGTTGACTCCATTTACAGCCTTTTGAACGCCGTTTCCGTGATAGCGGCTTCCCTCATCTCTCAGCTCTATGGCCTCATGCTGGCCGGTGGAAGCTCCGGAAGGAGCCGCTGCTCTTCCCCATGCACCTCCTTCTAAATGTACCTCAGCTTCTACTGTAGGATTGCCTCTGGAATCTAAGATTTCTCTTCCGTAAACTGCTGCAATTTCAAACTTTTCATTCATAAAAATAAGCCTCCTTGCCATATTTTACTTGCTCTTGCAATCTCTTTGTGCCTATGGTAAGGATGGCTTATTTTTTTTATTTTATTCTCGCAGGATCCTTTAATTTTTTAGACCATGTCTAAAAGTTCTGTAAGTGTTTACTCAAGATCTTTTTGGCTGCTTTGCTCTATTTAATGTAAAAGGCAAAGCATGCTGAAATCTCTAAAAAATTCCAGTTTCCAAACTATTTTTACTAATTTTCTTTACCTTATCCCCGCAGTTCGATTCCCAAATCCTGCAGCCCGTTTAAAATCTTTTTCATAGCAGCATTCACATCTTCATCTGTTAAAGTTCTGTCTTTTGCACGGAATACGATGGAATAGGCTACGGACTTAAAACCTGCCACAATCTGGCTTCCCTCATAAATATCAAACAACTGGTAGCTTTCCAGGATTTTCCCGCCTCTCTGGGCAATTACATCCTCAATCTGGCCTACCATAATCTGTTTTGGAACTACCATACTGATATCCCTGGTAACTGCAGGATGCTTTGCAATTCCAGTATACTTCCGGTCAAAGGTAGCAAATGGAAGGATGGCCGGCATATCCAGCACCGCCACATATACTTTTTCTCCAATTTTATAATAATCTGCACATTCCGGATGGATCTCACCTAAATAACCTATTTTCTGCTTCTCATAAATCACATCCGCTTTTCTTCCCGGATGAAGGAAGGGACAGTTGCAGCCAGAATCATAATGAACTTTTTTCGTCATTCCAATCTGCTGGAAAAATTCTTCAATTACCCCTTTCATGGTAAAGAAATCGCCTTCCCCATACATTCCAAGGGTAAACTGCATCCGCTCATCCGGCAGTTCTGTCAGCGGCAAAGCCTTTGGCAGATAGATATTTGCCATTTCATAAAGCTTCACATCCTTATTCCGACGGTTATAGTTGGTGGCAAGAGATGTAAGCATCCCGTTTAAGGGAGTAGTACGCATGATACTGAAATCCTCGCCCAGCGGATTCATAATGGCAACTGCCTGGCGCAGAGGAGAATCCTCTGGAAGAAGCAGTTTATCAAATACTTTCGGACTTTCAAAGGAATAAGTCATTCCCTGGGAAAATCCAGAAAATTCAGCAACCTCCCTTGCCACACCTTCAATCCGCAGCTTAAAGGAAAGCTTTCCTGTAGTGGCTTCCCCTGTAGGCAGGGTTGTGGGAATCTTATCATAGCCGTAGAATCTTGCGACTTCCTCTGCAATATCAGCCGGCCGCTCCAAATCCTGACGCCAGGTAGGGGCAACCACTTCCTGGGTATCCTCGTCAAATCCCAAATCCAGCATTTTGAAATACTCTTTCATAGTGGATTCTTCAATATCGGTTCCTAACAGCTTATTAATCTTTTCCGCATGGAAGGGGATCCGCTTCTCTTCCTTTTTCACCGGATAAATGTCAATGATTCCTCCCACTACTTCCCCGGCCCCCAGCTCTTCAATTAACTGGCAGGCACGGTTTACGGCCTCTTCTGCATTATTGGGGTCCAGCCCTTTTTCATATTTGCCGGAAGCATCTGTGCGCAGGCCTAACCGTTTCGCCGAAAGGCGGATATTGGTTCCGTCAAAACAGGCCGACTCAAAAACCATATTTTTCACATCATCCGTTATCTTGCTGTTTTCGCCGCCCATAATTCCGGCGATTCCTACCTCTTTCTCCCCGTCATTGATCATCAGCACATCTTGATCCAGCTTCCGGATCTGCCCGTCCAGGGTCTGGAATTCATCACCTTCTTTTGCCCGCTTCACTATGATTTCATGGTTTGCCAGCAGATCATAGTCAAAGGCATGCATAGGCTGTCCGTATTCTTCCATTACATAGTTGGTAATATCAACAATATTGTTAATCGGCCGGATTCCGCAGGCAGCTAAACGGCGCTTCATCCATTCCGGCGACGGAGCCAGCTTAATATTCTTTACCATACGTGCACAGTATCGGGGACAAAGATCCGTATCCTCTACCCGCACCTTCAGATAGTCATTAATATCTTCCTGATTTCCTGTAGCAGAAACCTTGGGAGGATTAAAAGGCAGACGGAAAGTAGCCGCTGCTTCCCTTGCAATCCCGATTACACTGTAGCAGTCTACCCGGTTGGAGGTAACTTCGTATTCGTAAACCACATCGTGAAGCCCTAAAAGCTGGACTGCATCATCTCCCGGAATGCTGTCTTTTGGCAGAATGTAAATCCCGCTTTCCGGAGCATCCGGGTAGAATTCCCGGGAAGAACCAAGTTCTTCAATGGAACACATCATACCATTGGACTCGATGCCTCTTAATTTTCCTTTCTTGATTTTAATCCCTTCTTCCGGAAGCGGGCCGCCGTCATGGCCTCCTGCTACCTTTCCGCCGTCTAACACCACAGGAACCTTATCTCCTTCTTTTACATTAGGCGCCCCTGTTACGATCTGGATGGTTTCTGTTCCGATATTTACCTGACAGATAATTAATTTATCTGCATCTGGATGACGCTCTATTTTTAAAATTTCACCTACTACAATTTTTTCCAGGTTTTTATCCAGGCACTCATAGCCCTCTACTTTCGTTCCGGATAATGTCATGACATCGGTGTATTCCTGGGGAGATGCCTTTAAATCAGGAACGTATGCTTTAATCCATGCTTGTGATGTATTCATATATTTATATGCTCCTTTTGGTTTCGTTGTTGATTTGGTATCTTAAAATTGCTTTAAAAACCTCTCGTCATTTTCATAGAGAAGCCGCATATCGTCAATTTCATATTTCAGCAGCGCGATTCGCTCTAAGCCTACGCCGAAGGCAAAACCGCTGTAAGCTTCCGGATCAATCCCACACATTTCCAAAACATGGGGATGTACCATGCCGCAGCCTAATATCTCAATCCATCCGGTGCCTTTGCAGAACCGGCAGCCTGTTCCGCCGCATTTAAAGCAGGTAACATCTACTTCCGCGCTGGGCTCTGTAAACGGGAAATGGTGAGGACGGAATTTTACTTTCGTTTCCTCTCCAAACAGTTCCCTTGCAAATTCGGCCAATGTTCCTTTTAAATCTGCAAAGGTAATGTTACGGTCAATTACCAGGCCTTCAATCTGATGGAAGGAAGGGGAATGGGTTGCATCCACTTCATCGGAGCGGAATACACGCCCCGGAGCAATCATGCGGATAGGCAGCTTTCCTTTTTCCATCACACGAGCCTGAACCGGAGAAGTCTGGGTACGAAGGACGATTTCTTTATTAATGTAAAAGGTATCCTGCTCGTCCTTAGCCGGATGATTTGCCGGAATATTCAGCTTTTCAAAATTATACAGATCGTACTCCACCTCTGGCCCTTCTACTACCTCATAGCCCATACCAATAAAGATCCGCTCCACCTCTTCTAATGCAATGGAATTTGGATGGCTGTGTCCGATTTTATTCTTTTTTGCCGGAAGAGTAACATCGATTACTTCTTTCTTCATCTGCTCTTCCCTGGCTCTTTTCGCCATCTCTTTTTTCGTTGCCTCAAGCTTTTCCTCAATCAGCACCCGGACATCATTTACCATCTGGCCCACCTTTGGACGATCCTCCGGCGCTACATTTTTCATGCTTTTTAACACACTGGTTAACTCGCCCTTTTTGCCCAGGTAGGCAATCCGGATTTCATTCAGCTTTTCCAGGGCATCCGAAGCATCAATCTTAGCCAATGCTTCTGATTTGATTTTTTCTAATTGATCTTTCATTATCAATTCTCCTTTTTGATTTGGATTCCAACATAATTTTAGGAAGACATATTCCTTAAGCGCGAAGTGCGCATCCCCCGGAGGTTTTTTGCTTTATAGGAAGCAAGTTCCTATAAATAAGAGTCCGGCTTGCCGGACTCTCGCGCCGGAGCGCGTCTGCATCAGCAGACAGTTTCCCTAAGCGCGAAGTGCGCATTCCCCGGAGGTTTTTTGCTTTATAGGAAGCAATTTTCCTATAAAGCAAAAAACCTCGTCCCTTCCATGCTGAAGGGACGAGGTTAACACTCGCGGTACCACCCTGATTCCTGCTTCCTGCTCCAAACTTTTGCCAAACTGATTTTGGCATCCGCCCTGGTTCAGACTCCACAGGCACTCATTTACACTTAACGCGTGAACACGTCACAGCTTACTCTAAGAAACACTTCCGGTTTCCCGTCTGTCTGCTTCTATTTCAGCTATGCAGCTCCGATGGGAATTTCGACCGATTACAGGAACCTGGGAACGCTTTCAGCCAGTGGCCTCCCCTCTCTGACGGAAAATAATGGTCTACTTACATCTTCACAGCCTTTTATATTGCTTATTTTTTATTAAGGCTTATTCTAATAAAAAGCAGGGGATTTGTCAATACCTATTATTCTCTTCTTATTTTTGCAACTGCCAGTCGTTACTGTTCACAGGCCTCTGTGAACGTAACCCCATATGCCCATTTAGAATCGCCTGTGGCGATGGGGCATATGCTTTGCTCCCATAACGATATTGGCTCGTGACGAATCAGCGGGGTGATTCATCACGATATGAACAGTAACTGCCAGTCAGCTTACTGCAAACTGGCTGTTATAAAGCTGCGAATAAAATCCTCCCTGCTTTAGCAGATCTTCGTGATTTCCCTGCTCAATAATATGACCATCTTTCATTACCAAAATCACATCTGCCTCTTTAATTGTAGAAAGCCGGTGGGCTACGATAAAACTGGTTCTTCCCTCCATCATCTTTGTAAAGGCTCTTTGAATCCGGATCTCTGTCCGGGTATCAATAGAGGAGGTGGCCTCATCCAGTATCAGCATAGGCGGAAGGCAGAGCATTACCCGGGCAATGCAAAGAAGCTGTTTTTGTCCCTGTGACAGATTTCCTCCATCCTCAGAAATCAATGTATCATATCCATTGGGCATCCGCTTAATAAAGCTGTGGGCGTGGGCTTCTTTTGCTGCTGCAATCACATCCTCCAGTGATGCATCTGGCCTTCCATAAGCAATATTTTCCCGAATCGTACCGGATTTCAGCCAGGTTTCCTGCAAAACCATCCCATAACTGGTGCGCAGGCTTTTTCTGGTTACCTTTCGGATATCCTGCCCATCCACCCGGATAGCCCCGGAATTTACATCGTAAAACCGCATCAGCAAGTTAATAACCGTAGTTTTTCCGCACCCCGTAGGCCCTACCAAAGCAATCCTCTGTCCAGGCGCTACTTTCAGGCTGAAATTCTCAATCAGACGAACAGAAGGCACATAAGAAAAATCCACATGCTCCAGAGAAACCTGCCCGGAAACATGATTTAACTCCACTGCATCCTCTTCATCTTTTGCCACAGCAGGCTGATCGATTAAATCAAATACCCGGGAAGCTGATGCAAGAGCATTCTGCAGTTCTGTTACGACTCCGGAAATTTCATTAAAGGGTTTCGTATACTGATTTGCATAATTTAAAAAGCTGGTAAGCTGCCCTACAGACAAAAGCCCCCGGATTACCCCATAAGCTCCTGCTGTGCCTACTCCCGCATAAACCAAGCCGTTTACAAACCGGGTTGCCGGATTTGTAATAGATGAGAAAAAGGTTGCCCGCAGGCTGTAGCCTGCCAGCCGTTTATTAATCTCCTCAAATTCTTTCTGAGCCTTAGCCTGATGGCTAAAAGCCTGAACGACTTTTAGATTTCCCAGATTTTCATCAATCAGGGAAGTTAATTCCCCTCTTGCCTGGGACTGTTTCTGAAACATAGTAAAGGTTCGTTTTGCAATAAAATTTGCCACAAAGAAGGAAACTGGAGTAATACATACTACAACCAGCGTAATTAAGGGATTGATAGACAGCATAAAAAGCAGTGTCCCCAAAATGGTCATAGCTCCGGTAAATAATTGGGTAAATCCAAGAAGAAGTCCTTCTGAAAACTGATCAATGTCTGCAATAATCCGGCTGACCAAATCTCCTGTAGGATGGACATCCAAATAGCTTAAAGGCAGCACCTCCAAATGGTTAAAAGCTTTCGTCCGGATATCTTTTACTACACGATAAGTTATCACATTATTAATATGGTTCATCAGCCATTGGGCTGCCGCTGTAATCAGAACCAGAATCCCAATCTTCATCAAAATCCTGAAAAGACCCTTGTAGTCAACCTGGCCTGGCCCTAAAATCAAATCCACTCCCTGTCCGATTAAAACTGGCACGTAAAGAGTCAGCGCCACAGTAACTGTTGCCATTAAAATAGAGGCAGCTACTCCGAAACGATACCGTTTTATATAAGTCAAAATTCGTTTTAACGTTGCTGCTGAAACAGCCTTATCCAATTTTTTCTTACTGGCCATCCCCTTCTACCTCCTCCCTGGAAAATTGTGACAGGCAAATTTCTTTATATAAGGGACAGCCTTTTAAAAGTTCCTTATGCGTTCCTTTCCCAACCAGCTTTCCATCATCCAATACCAAAATCTGATCCGCATTTTTGATTGTTGAAGCTCTCTGGGATACTAAAAACACTGTCATAGTTCCAGTATGTTCTTTGATTGCCTTCCGAAGCTTTGCATCTGTGGCAAAATCCAGGGCTGACGCACTGTCGTCTAAAATCAGAATCTTTGGATTCCTTACCAACGCCCTTGCTATGGTAAGCCGCTGTTTCTGGCCTCCTGACAAGTTTTTGCCTCCCTGCTCGATCAAAAGATCCAGCCCCTTTCCTTTGCTGTCTACAAACTCTCTTGCCTGGGCAATATCCAGAGCACGGTAGATTTCCTCATCCGACGCATCTTCCTTGCCCCAGCGCATATTTTCCCGCAGGCTTCCTTTAAAAAGCACGGCTTTTTGAGGAACCAGACCTATGGTATTTCGAAGGCCTTCTATGGAATAGTCCCGGACATCTACGCCATCCACCAAAAGGCTTCCTGATGCAATATCGTAAAACCTGGGAATCAGATTTACCACTGTAGATTTTCCAGAACCGGTTCCGCCGATAATTCCTACAGTTTCGCCTCTCTTTACTGAAAAATCAATGTCAGACAATGATTCCTCTTTCGCCCCTGCATACAGGAACGATACGTGGCGAAATTCCACTTTTGGCTCCTGACTTCCGGCTTTTGGTTCCTTTTTTGCTTCTTTTTCCTGGATACTTGGCTGAACCTGAAAAATGGAATCTACCCGGTTCATACAGGCAATGGATTTCGATATGGTAATGATCAGGTTTGCCAGCTTTATCAGTTCTACCAGAATCTGTGACATATAGTTAACCAGTGCAACCACTTTTCCCTGGGTAATCACGCCGCTGTCTACCTGTCTGGCTCCAATCCAAATAACAGCAATCGTTGCAGCATTTATCATAATATAGGTTATGGGATTTAACAGTGCTGAAATCTTTCCAACAAACACCTGGAACCGCACCAGCAGGCCATTTTCCTCTTCAAAACGGGCAGTTTCGCTCTTCTGACGATTAAAAGCCCGAATCACACGGACTCCTAAAAGATTTTCCCTTGCGGTCAGCATAACCTGATCCAATTGCTTTTGTACTTTCTTATAAAGCGGCATACTAACCAAAAGAATTCCAAATACCACCAAAGAAAGCAGGGGAATTACCGCCACAAATACCAGTGCCGCCTTCACATCTACAGTAAATGCCATAATCATAGCGCCAAATACCACAAACGGCGAACGTAAAAATAAGCGAAGCACCATATTAATTCCAGTCTGCACCTGATTGATATCGCTGGTCATTCTGGTAATTAAGGTGGAGGTTCCTACTGTATCAATTTCTGAATAAGATAAATGGGAGATATGAGAAAACAGATCATTCCTCAGACAAGATGCCGTAGACACAGCAGCCTTTGCCGCAAAATACTGGGCTGTTAAGGAACAGGCCAGGCCAATCAGGCCAAGGAGGATCAGAAGGCCTCCCATCCGGAAAATATAGCCTACATCCTGATTTTTGATCCCCACATCAATCATGCTTGCAACTACAAGGGGAACAAACAGCTCAAAGCTGGCCTCTAACATTTTAAACAAAGGCCCAAGAATGCTTTCTAACTTGTAGTCAGACAAATAGCGCAACAATCGTTTCATATTTTTTCCCTCATGCTTTGATTTTCTTTATTAAGACACGCTTAAGTATACCATGGCTATATTTAGCAGACAAGCTGGTTTTTCCATTATAGGGAAATTTCATTGCCTGATGAAAAAAAGAATGCTATAATAAAAAAATATAATCGAAATGCACAAGGAACTGCCCGTGATATTCAGCAATTCTTCTCAGATGATAAGGAGGCTCTTTCATGAACCAAAACGACATCATTATTATTCATGGAACTAACTATAAAGAAATGGCTGTCCAAGTACTGGAGCAGGCAGATGTTGCCTCTGAAATTGGCGACAGAAACAAGTCTATTGCCTTAAAGCCAAATCTGGTAGTAGCCGCCCACCCTTCCGGAGGCGCAACTACTCACAGCGAACTGTTAGCCGGAACAATCGAATATCTGCAAAACCACGGTTTTCTAAATATTTCCATTATGGAAGGTTCTTGGGTAGGCGACAATACTGCCTCTGCATTTTCCGTTTCCGGCTATCGTGAAATCTCAAAATTATACAATGTCCCTCTCATTGATCTGCAAAAAGACAGCTACACCGAGTATGATGCAAAGGGCATGAAAATCTGCCTCTGCGACCAGGCTGCTGCAGCAGACTACATGATCAATATGCCTGTGTTAAAAGGCCACTGCCAAACGATTATTACCTGCGCTTTAAAAAATAACAAAGGCATTATTCTGAATAAAGAAAAGCGAAGATTTCATACCATGGGCCTTCATAAGCCAATTGCCCACTTAAATGTAATCGCCCCTAATAACTTTATCTTAGTAGATAATATCTGCGGAGATTTGGATTTTGAGGAAGGCGGAAATCCAGTAACCATGAACCGTGTATTAGGTTTTAAAGATCCGGTGCTCTGTGACAGCTACGTCTGCGATTGTATGGGATACAGGCCGGAAGAAATTCCCTATATCACTATGGCTGAAAAATTAGGAGTGGGAAGTACGGATACTGCGCATGCCAATTTCATATATTTAAATGAAGATCAAACGGGAAAAGGCTGTCCTCATATGACCAGAAGGGTACAGAACCTGGCAAAATTCACAAATCAGAAGGATGCCTGCAGCGCCTGCTACGGCTCTTTGATCTATGCCCTTGACCGCCTAAACGATTCCGGCCTGTTAAAAAGAAACCTTCCCCCTGTCTGTATCGGCCAGGGATTCAAAGGCCAGTCCGGCGATATCGGGGTAGGACAGTGTACCTGTGGATTTTCCAAATCCTTAAAAGGCTGTCCGCCAAAAGCTGTCGATATGGCTGCCTTTTTAAAGGAAAACTGGGTGGAATAGGGATGAAATTTTTGTCAAAGGAAACATAAAAAGCCACATAAAAGAAAGGGCCAGAAACGATATGATTGAATTTCTTCTTTATGCGATACGGCTGAAAGAAAAATATACGGAAGATGAAATTTCAGTTTACGCTGCACAGGCATCCTTTTTTATCCTTCTGTCTGCCTTTCCTTTTATTATGGTACTGCTGACAGTGATTCAGTTAATACCAACCGTTTCCAAATCCGATTTGCTGTCCATTTTAGTTTCCCTTATGCCGGAAATGTTAAAATCCACTACCGTTTCTATAATTGACGATTTATTTACAAAATCCCCTGGAAAAATTCTTTCCATTACAGCGTTGCTGGCAATTTGGTCCGCTTCGAAAGGAATGTTAAGCATGAACCGGGGATTTAACCGAATTTTTGGATGCAAGGGCCGAAGGGGATATTTCCGCTCCCGCTTTATTTGTACTGGCTACACCATCCTGTTTATCGTTGCCTGCATTATGTCCTTAGTCCTTTTGGTATTTGGAAGCACCCTGCAGAATCTGATCTTAAACGTTTTCCCGGTACTTGGCCGCATCACCTTTTATATTATCAGCTTCCGCACATTGTTATCCTTATCGATCCTGACCATTATTTTTGCAGGTCTTTACACATTTATTCCGGATAAAAAGCAGAAACTGAAATTCCAACTGCCAGGCGCTGTTTTTTCCACCCTTTGCTGGATTGGCTTCTCCTTTGCTTTTTCTGTTTATTTTAATAATTTCAGCAATTATTCCTATATGTATGGAAGCCTGACCGCTATGGTTCTTCTGATGCTGTGGCTGTATTTCTGCATCTGCATCCTGTTTTTCGGGGCGGAAATTAATTACTTTTACGAAAAAAAGCGGGCTGTCACAGACGCAAAGGATTGATTTTTCCTTATCGAATACAGCTTTCTCAGCGGACAAAACAGAAAGAGGCTGCTGCAAAATTCGGCATTCCTGCCATATATAGCAAAATCATTCGATATACAGGCTATATATTGTGTGGTTTCAGTCATTTTGCAACAACCTCTTTTATATTTAATAAGTTGGTATTGATGTAGGTCGCCCTCTGTGAACAAGGTTTCACATCTTTTATGAACTATCCCCTATCCGCTGTGAAAATTGTATCAACCGACTGTTTACGGCAATCTCATAAACATATCGTTACACCCTAAGGGATAAATATTTTTTTATCATTTCAATCGTACCGTCTGTGCCTAATCTTGAAGTATTCAGCATCAGATCGTAATTTTCCACATTTTCCCACTCTTTCCCAGTATAATACCGGTGATATTCCCGGCGTTCCCGGTCTACTTTTTTAATATTCTTTTTTACATCCTTGGGATCGTAATAGCCTTTTTCCGTAATTCTTCGGATCCTTGCGTCCATATCTGCATACAGGAAAACTTTTACCAGCCCTTCCATCCCATCCAGCACATAATCTGCACACCGTCCAATAATCACACAATCTTCAGCTTCCGCCAGCTTCCGGATCACCTCCGACTGGAAGCGGAATAAATTATCGGCTGAAATTAAATCAGAACCAAAGGAAGGAGCTTTTTTCTCAGGAGTTAAACTGGCAATTACTTTATATAAAAGCTTGCTGCCTGCCCTTTCATCGGCAAGATGAAAATAGCTTTCCTTGATCCCGCTTTTATCCGAATTCATGCGAAGAATGTTTTTATCATAAACATGAATTCCCAAATCCTTTGCCAGCCTGTCACCTATCTCGGCGCCTCCGCTGCCGTACTGCCGCCCTATGGTAATCACTAACCTCTTTTCTTCCATGGTTTCCTCCTCCTTATCCAATGTTCTTTCACAGCTCTCCACAATGTCCTTATTCCCGGCATGCTGTCTGAAATTCCTCTGTATGCCATTGGTAATTGGTGATTAGCTGCTGATAATTGGTAAAATATACCTGATGCCTATATTTAGTATATCGCCGATATGATGTGGGTTATAAGGAGGGGCAGTGGTTTTCTGTGGAAAAAGAGCTATGCACTAATTGCCTAAATGCAGCATCCCATCTTGCAGTAAGGAATCGTTCGCAGCAGACTTATCTGCAGACAATACACACTAACACTTTTTTTAATTTTACTATTACCCTTGAAACAATCGGCTCAGCACTTGCTAACTGGATAAAATAAAAACAGCCGAAGAATATAACCGATGTTATTCCAAGCCGTATCATTAAATACATATTTTTAACAAATGAATACACAACTATTGCGGCAATTCCCGCAATTACAATTGGAATAATATAATTCCAATAATTAATTTCTTCCAAAATTATATTTCTATATGATTTTACCCCATTACTCATCCAAAAAACATTCCATACTTCAGTAATTAAAGTACCCATTGCTGCACCAAAAGCGCCATACGATGGTATGAGCAAAAAATTCAAAATTAGATTAATCCACATTCCGATAAATACACTTTGTGTATACCGCTTTTCCTTCCCAAGCGGAATTAGAAGCTGACAGCCAAATAAATTCGTTAGAATAAGCGGAATAATACAGACAATTAATACTCTTAACGTCGAAACAGCCGGCAAATACTGGATCCCACATAAAAAGGTAATTACATCTGATGCAAATACAAATACGTAAACCGATACTGGTATGGATAATACAAATGATACTCTAACTGAATTGAAAATCATTTTATTAACTTCACTAAACTGCTTATTTTTAATATAGAAGGAAATTCTTGGTATCAGCACAGAGGTTACAGCTGTAGATAACGCAAGCAGTACATTTTTTATTTTTAATGCTGTATGATACATCCCTACTTCGCTCTCAGTTCCTATTATCCCCAACATACTAATATCAAAATTAGCATAAATCGTAATAACAATCGAAGCTGAAAATAATATCAGGATCGGTTTCATATGGTGTTTTAACTGATAATTCCCTTTCTTTTTAAAATTAACCAGCTTTCCTATATTGAGAAAATTGCAAATATAGTTGGATGATGTTGAAAAAATGGTAACAAATCCATAGGCTAACACACTATTTCGATTTCGTATTAACAAAAAAGTTAAAACAACAGATATTATCTTAAAAATCAAAGAGCGCGTTGTAATATAAGTATATTCCTCACACGCCTGATATACCCACTCAACACCTATTGCATTAAGAATAATTTGAATACTCATCACTGCAAAAAGCAGTTTATATTCCTCCAGTTTTGAACTGAAAATAACCGCACAGCCTAATCCGATATAAGAAAACATAGTTGCAATTAGAGCCAGCAACAGCAGTTCCTGAACCAAATGTGAGAATGCTTCTCTATCATCTTTTAATTTTGAACATTCTCTCAAGCCATATGTTGGGATCCCTAAAACAGCTATATAAGAAAAATATTGAAGAATTGAATTTACAAACGCAACCTTACCAGTTCCTTCTGGCCCTAAAATCCTTGCAACATAACTATAGGTAACTAAGGGAAAAATAAAATTAGATGAGGTTAATATAACACTCATTAACATGTTTTTACTCAATGACTTTTGCTTATCATTCAGTCCATCGGCTTTTCCAATTGGCTTATTTGTCAAATTCTGCATTATTTCACCTATTTTCTGTTTTAGAAATATAATCATGTTTTTTACTTTTTATTGCCAAAAGCAATGCGTATGTAATTGAAATAGAAATCATTTCCATTTCAAAAAACCAGGAAAATGTCAAGCTCCCCAGTACAAAAAAAAGTAAACATAGAATTAAAAACATATTTCCTGTTTTTAAATAACTTTTGATCCCTTCTGTAAAGAGTTGAAACAAAAAAATAATATACCAAATCATTCCAGCCAATCCATATGAAAATAAATATCCATAAATTCCATTATCCGCTAGAAGATATCCTTTTGATATACCAGAATAAACGTATGCATTGTAATAATCTGCATTTGCATAACCACAGCCAAGAAAAAAATTATTTCCAATCTTATCTATGTAAAACTTCCTGGAATTTGTTCTAACCATGAATGTTCCGGTATTATTTATAATGGCACTGCAAATCTTAAAAAAATAATCCGAATTTATAAATATAACCAGCGCAATTACAATAAAACATACAATTACTACTTTTCCTACTGTAACTTTTTTCCAAAGAAACACTGCTGCTGCTAT
The DNA here is from genome assembly GCA_022796475.1 of Lachnospiraceae bacterium. Lineage (GTDB taxonomy): Bacteria > Bacillota > Clostridia > Lachnospirales > Lachnospiraceae > Caccovicinus. The sequence continues at coordinate 33,037 of JAAWIS010000007.1, forward strand.
TATTGCAATAAGAATTAAAATAGAACTTCGGTGCTGCGCTACCAGAATAATATAAGAAGCAATCATAAATAAAAATAATACATTTCTTTTGGGATTTACACATTTTCCTGTAAAAAGCTTTGCCAATATGTCAAAATATAATATCTCCATCAAAACAATATTTGCATAGATCCGCATTCTTCCATTGTGCTCGTACATTAATACATGAAGGAATGTAACCTTACTTCCTGTAATAAATTGAACAACACACAAAAACAATTCAATTATGACTACAATTTTTATTACAGAAACTATTTTTTCATAATCTAATGATTTTCTTTGGAGTGCAACAACTATGGGAATGATTACTAAGATATTAGCGGCAGCAATCCTCTGAGGTGATAATCCCATTACAAAAGGTTGTCCATATAAACGTTTACTTTGATTTGCAGCAATTAATATTAACATAAAAAATAGAATGAGAAATGAACTGTTTCGCATTAATTTTCTAATATTTATTTTTCCAATATCGGCCAAAACAAACCAAACAATAACCCATATAAATGTCAATGAACGTGTTAAAAAATTACTCGGAAATAAATAAAATATGTGCATGTTTGCGGCACAAAAAAAGAACAGCATAAATTGATCCAAATTAAATCTGCATTTAATCGTCCCAATCCGTATAGATAATATTTGTCCGGAATTCATAACATTGTATCCATAGCCTTTCATTTCTATCCTTTATCATTTTAATAATTCCATTTTACATTACTTATTTTAGGTTTATTACTGACATAAACGGTATGTTCCTTATCCAGCCTTCTTGTTACAACACTGCAGGATGCGATAATTGAATGCGCCGGAATTACGCTTCCTTTAAGAATTGTGGTTCTGCATCCGATCCATGCATGGTTCCCAATCACAATATCTCTGTCAGGATTTCTTACTGCATTATCATCTATCACCCGAATTTCGTGAAAATCAGTATCCATAACTAAACATTCCCAAGAAAAAACTGAATTTGCTCCAATTATGATTTTTTTCTGCATATAAAATCTGAATTTGCATTTACCGATGTTTTATCGCCAAATATTAAATGTCCGCTACAGGCAATTCGTGTTCCTATCCCTAAATTAGAGGTTCCTAAAAATTCAACAATCCCTTTCTTTTCCCATAATGATCTGCAATATTTTTTATCCACTGTCCCAACAAATCCAAATCCTATCTTTATAGCGCCTAAGGAACGGTTATTTGCAATAACCTTTCCCTTTAATACCTGGATTTTCAAATTTCTCGAAGCAATAATACATGGACATATTACCCCCCGATGCCAAAATAGTAATAATTCAGACGAATTGTATTAATAATACCTACTTCTAATATATTTATAATTTTCATTGCAAATGTTCCCTCTTAACAATGATGGGTTGTTAATATCCTATGTCCTGGTGAAACCGTTATCTTATGGGGATTACAGTTTAGATATGCCCCCCACCATCCAAATGAACTATTGGTTATTATATTCGCCTTACACATGGTCATGAGCTGCATATCTCTGTAATTTTCATTCCCTTTATTCCAATCGATAAAATGAATCACATCTTTTTTACAATCCAGGCCAAATATATCCAAATTTTTTTTGCACCAATCTACACTTCCTGGATCACTAAAAAAATAAAATTCGGGATTTAGAATATTCTTTCGAATTATTTTTGTTGCCTGCTTAAAATACCCATTTTTATAAAATACTCCATTAAAGGTCAGCAAATCTCCTCTTCTGGCATGAATTGCTACAGAATTTCCAGTTCTTAACTTCTTTGCCATTTCTATATTTTCTTTTTTTTGTAATTCAGGAAATCTAAATATTTTTACTGGATCCAATTCCAGCTTCTCAATTCCATATCCAGTTTTTGAAAAATTCAATGTAAACCCACAATACACATTATTTAAGTGATTGGGAAATAAGTCTTTGGAATGATCCATTCTTCTGTCATTTGAATAAAACTGCACAGTTTCTTTCAGTTTACAGTAATATGCAAATGGCTTTCCATTAAAACAGTTTTTTCCAAAAATTTTCATTTGGCTTTTTATGTTTTTTTCTTTATTTCTGATAGGACTTCCATAACTTTTACATCTATTTTCTAGCCAATATCCCTCTTCCGCGAAAGCTTTTGTTATAGCTTCCGGATAAGACCAGTTATGATTCCAAAATTCACTTTTCTCAACATGTGAAATTATCCTGTCCCAAATATTTTCATCGATAATATCCCTGATATTCGGAGCTTTAATTCCAAATACAGATTCTAACTCATATCCATTCCACATGTTGATAACATTTTGCTTTTCCCCTAATTCATAAACAATTGTTTCGATATAACATTCTTCGTCTGGATTTTCCTGTTTAATCGCCAAATACTCTAAATACCCAAGCATCTGATTTCCTAAGCCAGATTCAATATGGACTACTATCATAATATTTCTCCTGTATAAATTGAATAAAGGCAGCTAACTGTAGTTGAAAAATCATAATTTCCATTTATAATATATTGATCCATCTTTTTCCGCTCTGGTAATGCCTTTAGCTCACAGAGCAATTTCCTGGCCCACTCCGATGCCCCGATCGATAAATCATATTGTTTAAATAATGGCGTCAGTTTTGCCTCTTCAGGCACATTGTTTGAAGCTATAACCATTAGCCCTGCGGCCTGAGCTTCTACTGCAACAATTCCTAACCCCTCACACCGTGACGGAAATAAAAACAAATCCATCCCTTGAAGCAGTTCACTGATATTTTCTGAAGCACCATAAAGGATAATATAATTCTCCAAATGATATTCTCTTATCCGGCTTCTTATTGTTTCAACAAGCTCCCCTTCACCAACCAAAAGAATTTTTATATTACGAATTCCTGACTGATAAAGTTCCTTTGCAATCTCTATGATAAATTCCTGATTTTTTTGATAAACGAATCTTCCTACATGACCTATTAAAATTTCATCTTCCTTAATATTCAATTCATATCTCACTTTTTTTCTCACATTCAGATCAAAAGAAAATTTGTCTACATCGATTCCATTGTTTAAAATTTTCACCTTTCCCTCTTTAATCAATTTTTTTGGAAAAGCCCACTCTGCTGCATGCATGGAACAAGCTATATAATCTGTTGCTAATATAGCAACCATTTTTTTTAAAATACCATTCATATGCCAACTAAAATTATGGATATCATTTTTACTATTTGTATGAGAATGTACAATAATTTTTTTCACACCTGCCATTCTGCATACAAATGCAGACATAACAGAATGTAAAACTGATTCGTTTATATGGACAACATCATATTGATTTTCTTTCACTATCTTGTACATTCCTAAAATTTTTTGAACCGGCATCTTATATTTAGGAATCAGATTTAATCCTAACGCATATTTATTAATATGCAAATCTTTCAATTTTTGATCATAGAACTCTGTCTTTTTCTTATCTGTCAAAAAATCAAATTCCAGTCCGAAATTTTGAAGCTGTTCACTAGTCTTCACAACCAACGTTTCAATCCCACCTGAACGTAATCCTACAAGTTTTATTAAAACTTTCATAATATACCACCTTGAACCATGCTGTTAGCTGTTCCCGTTTATCTGCCTATATTTTCATAAATTTGATTTAATATTGTATAATTAACTTCCGGTGAGAATTCTTCCTGATATTTTCTGATTACCTGATATTCCCAATCAGTATCTCTTGATTCCTCAAATTTATTGATTGCTTTTATGAGAGCTTCACTTGAATTATATTTAAATAGAAATCCTGTGCATCCTTCTTCGACTAAGGAAGCAATATTTCCAATATTGCCCGCAATCACTGGCTTTCCTGCTGAATAAGCTTCTGCTATAATCATCCCAAAGGTTTCATACCATTGAGATGCAACAATCACTGCCTTTGCACCCTTTATAATTTCAGATAATCTTTCGCGCTTAACATAACCAAGAAATTCCACATTCCCAGTTGCCTTTCGTTTCATCTGTTCCAATTCACTTCCTGTACCTGCCACTTTAAGTTCAAATTGGGGCAGATTAGAAAACGCATCTATCAGTAATCCAATTCCTTTGATTTGTTCTATTCTTCCAATAAACAGGTAATACCTGCCATTTCCACAATAGTTGCTTTTCATGAAAGAATAAGAAAAGTTAGGCTTAACATATACTTTTTTTTTATCTATTACCTGTTTTCCATGGCTATTTAACAGCAACAGCATATTTTTATTAAATTCAGTTAAGCATATAAAATTTATTTTCCTGTATATCCCCATAATTCTATGGAATTTTGTACTGATAACACATGCAAGCGTTTGAACAAAACTGTTTCTGTAACACTTATGCCTTAATGAACAAAGCATGCTTTTATCCACGCAATCTTGACAAATATGCCCATCCCGATAAAATTCCGCGTTTGGACATAACAGTCTGAAATTATGCATAGTCTGAACTACTGGAATATTTTCGTGGATCGCTGCATAATATACGGAAGGCGAAATACGGTTTAACGTATTGTGTACATGAATCAGATCAATCTTTTGAACCTTTATTATATTTTTAATTTCTTTATATACTTTATAATTAAAAATCGTGTTGACAGGCAACAGCATTTTATCACAAAATGATAACCGTCCAAGTTCTTTATTTGTTCTCGTATATAAGATCACTTTATGTCCATATTCCTGTAAAAGCTTTAATTCATTGGCAACGACAGTATCTTCCCCACCTGGTATTTTATAATAATTGTGAACAATGAGAATTGTCTTTTTCTTATTTGATTTTAATCCTATTGCCATCAAATCACCTGACTACCCCTTTGGTCAAAATCAAATTACCGTAAAGCCTTTCTTCCCCTGTTTGAATAATGCAGTAGGCATCTTTGCTTAAATCGTAAAAAGTGTTCCTTGGCACCCTTCTAATCCTTTTTTCATTCCCATACTCATTCTTAATTATAGTTTGAAACTCACCCCATATTTCCGGTTCCTTCATCCCTAAAGCCAGATCCCCCGGCTCAACTTCCATGAGCAATATAGGCTCGGATATAATATGATCTAAGGGAAATACTTTAACCACTGCCTTTAATATCTCCACCGCACTGCTCCCAGCACAAGTAACTACTCGTTTCCCCAGTGTCTGTGCCGGGTAATTTCCATCTGCAATCACCAGGATATCCCCATGCCCCATATCACATAACACCTGAAGCAACTCTCCAGATAAAAGTTTACTTATATTTTTTAACATAATCCCTCGCCTTTCAAAATGAACTGATCGATTGCCTGAGCTACTCCATTGTCTTCATTGGAACATGAAATGTAGTCTGCATGCTTTTTTGTTTCTATATATGCGTTATCCATAGCCACTGCCAAGCCTGCATAATCAAGCATGGTAATATCATTTAACCCATCCCCACACGCCATTACCTGATCTTGGCGAATTCCTAAATTATCAGCTAATTTCGCTAGTGCACTTGCTTTTTCGATTCCCATAGGAGTAATTTCCAGAAAATATGGCTCCGAGAAAAATATATTTAATTTTCCTTTAAATATAGATGTTAAATAAGCAGAAACGCCCTTCAATTCTTCCGGTTCCCCTACTACCATAAATTTTACTTTGCTTTCCCTAACCTCTTTCTCCAAGTTTCCAACTTTAATAACAGGAATGCTATTATTAAAAGCTTCTTTTAAAACATATTCGTTTGTATTATTTTCACAAATAACTCCCTTTGTATTATAGGAAAGAGGAAAGGCATGGAACCGCTTAGCCACTTCACAAATTTCATGGCAATATTCCATTGGAATGGTCTTTTTAATCAAATTTCTGCCTGTAGCACATTCAATCACTTGCCCGCCATTATAAGCCAGAATATAACCCCCTGTATTCCATAATTCTAATACATCCGCTATTGGTCGGATCCCAATAACAGGGCGCCCTGATGCTAAAACAATTTCTACGCCCTTTTCCTGGGCCTTTCTGATATACTGCTTATTTTTCTCTGAAACCTTTTTTTCATGATTCGTTAACGTCCCATCCAAATCCAAGGCTAATAGTTTGATTTCTTTCATAATTAAAACTCCGTCATAAATAAATCCCATATTTCAGTATTTCCCGTTTCTCAATAATCCCGATGGGTCTGTCTTCTTTTACAACTGGAATTGCATGCACATGTTTTTCTTCCATAATAGATAACGCCTCAATTGCCATTGACGATGCATCTACAAATACCGGGTAATAATGTACAAATTTACGAATCGTAGCTGTTCGGATATCCTTATCTTTTATATTGCGTTTTAAGTCGCCATTTGTAACAACCCCAATCAGACGCTGCTCATTATCCACTACCGCAATCATATCTGTATCCATGTTAATCATAGCTTCCACTGCTTCTAATATAGTGGAATCTGCTTTCATAAATGTTTCTGACGTTATTTCCCGCATTAAATCAATAGACCGGGTAATCAGCTTCTTCCCAAGGGAACCTGCTGGATGGAAAACACCGAAATCCTCTCTCCGAAAACCTCTAGCTATAGATGACGCAATCGCTAGAGCATCCCCATAAACCATAACAGCCGTTGTGCTTGATGTAGGCGCCAAACCAAGATGACACGCTTCTTTTATATGTTCCATTACCTGCACAACTTTGCTAGCTCTCGCTAAGGAAGAGTCCTTATTGCATGTAATCCCAAGGATCGTAGCTCCGATTAAATGGATTCCTGGTATAATTCTAAGGATTTCATCGCTTTCCCCGGAATATGAAATTAGCACCACCACATCTTCTTTTTGGATCATGCCTAAATCACCATGCATACATTCTCCTGGATGCAGGCAGATAGAGCAGGTTCCCAGTGAAGCCATGGAAGCCGCTATCTTTTTTGCAACATGTCCGCTTTTCCCCATGCCGATAAATATGACTTTCCCCTTACATCCCATGATTTCAGTAAGCATTTTATCAAAGGTATCATCAAGCTGATCTCGCACTGATGTGAGAACTGATATTTCCCGGTCAAAAACATTCTTTCCTATCTTGATATGTTTATTTGCCATTTTCCTTTCCGCCTTTAAATCAATTCGCAATCCCAAACTTCTACCCCACAATCTGCAAACACTTCCTGTATCCTCTGTTTAAGTACTTTTTTGGAGATTCCCTCTTTTAAAACCATTTGAAGAAACCCGCCTCCACCTGCTCCGCATATAGATTTTCCATCGATCAGGTCATCACATACATTAAAAATATATTCAATACACGTATTGGAAGCGCCTTTGTCCAACTGTTTTACCAACTCAAATTGTTTTGTAATGTAGGAAGCAAAAGATGTAATATCCTTCTTTAAAAGATAATGCCGCATAATTGCACAGTACTCCTGAACGGTTTTCACAGCTTGTAATGCCTTCTTATTATTTCGTATGCATTGGTTCATTTCTTCCCTTAGAACATTCCTTGCCAATCTTCTTTGCCCAGAAAAGACAAGAACAAACCGGCTATTCAGCTCCTCCATGGTATCTTTTGGAAGTTCTAGGTGATCAACTGATATCTCTTGGTAACCCCCTGGCAATGTTGTAATATATTTTATGCCGCTGGTAAGACCCCCTACCTGATCCTGCCACCCGCCTCCTGTTGCCATCAACTGTTCTGCCAAGAAAACCTGTGCATACACCATCTCATTCGTTGCTTTCACCCCACACATCTCATTTACTGCTTTTACTGCGGTCGCAGCAATAATGCTGCTTGTTCCAAGGCCGGATCCTTTGGGAACAGAAGCTTTTGTGAGCAGTTCTACGCCACCGCCAAATTGACTGCAAACCTGGTCTATGGTAACGCCAGCCTGATCATAGGGAATAATCCCAGTTGCAATTAAAACTGCCTTATGCAGTGCATAAGGATCAAAGGGATCCCCACAATTTTGGAGCTCCTGTATATCAGTAATGGTACTGAAACAGCCTTGATCCAGACTGCCAAACCGAATTTCTTTTTCTTTTAGTCTGGTTACAGTTACTTTTATCGGCTTCTCTCCATTTAAAAGCAATGCACCATCTAACATAGTCCCTCCATGCTCCAAACAGTAGGGAGCTGCATCAGATGGGCTGCCACAAAAATTGACACGCACTGGAAGCTCTGTCGTAACTGCATCCACTACAAATTTTTTGCGCCCATAGCTTGATGGAAACCTTGCAAATGTTTCATTCCGGATAGTATTGCTTACAGCGGCATAGGCTAAATCTTCATATCTGAAATAGCTCTGTTCTTTATTATTGATTTGAAACCGGCTGCAAATATCGCCACATGCTAGATATAGCCTCATATTTTGCGGGAATTCCGCCTCATCGGCATATTTCGCGATAGAGCGTATATAGTTTGAAGCATCAACGGCATCCCCTTTTAGCTCTGAAATCGTTTTACCCATATCCTGCCCATTATTTAATTGTTCCATAAACGATTGAATTTTTACCTGTTCCCGGAGTTGATTCTGTCTTTCCAACATAGCAGTTATATCTGCTTCTTGAAAACTACTGCATAAACTGTACCGTTTGGACTGTTTCCAATTATTAATTTCACTATCCGAAGCAGATCCTTGAATCATTCGATATAGACACAAGGCAAATTTCACTGCTTCACAAAACGAGCTGCACTCTGGATAAATCTTTGCATTCCAAATAGAAGGAGTTGCTTTTCCCCAGATATCTTCTGGTTGGATCCCTGTCTTTTCAATTAACTTTGCAATGGTTCCGTTTAAAAAGCTTGCGTTGGCAGATGATTTTGGATTATCTCCTTTCCCATAAATTCGGCATACAAATTTGCCATTCTTTAATGCCAGACCATGAAGGACAATATCTGATGGCAAAAAAACCCCTTCAGCGTAGACATTAGAAAGGATAGTGCGCTCCCCTACCGTACTGTTTATAAGAACGGAATCTTCCACGTAGCTGCTATCTGCTATCTGAGAGTCTGATGAAATATAACTGTTAATTACAGTTCCACTATTTGCATTTGTAATAAGTTTCCTCTCCCATCCCAAATAAGCATATTTCCCAATATCATCCACAAACAGCTCATACATTTCATATGTCATTCCAAAATGGATATACCGAGCGGGAACCATCTTTACTAGAGACAAACGATAATGATGCAGCCGTTCCCATATCTCTCTGCGGCATGCATTCAGTTCATTGGAATACCCATTTTCAGGAGTTTCCTGATAAAATTCATCCAAGGTACTATTTTCCGCCAATGGGTAGACAAAATCAGCATAGAAATTCAAACATACTTTTGGATTTACAAATTGTTCAAACTGCCTCTGTTCTACTTTTCCGCCTTCCGATATCAGACCAAATAATTCCCGGATTATGCGGCTACTGAACCAGATACATCCAGTATCAATATCAACCTGGTTGGCGCTATCGACTGCACCGCTGGATTTTAACAGTGTTTCTGGCTGCTTATGAAGGAATTTTGCAACATTTCGATTCCTGTGATCATTGCTTCCTGTTCCCTGCAGGAAAACCCCATGCTCCTGTCCTTCCAGCACTGGTACCTTAACAGAAAGTCCAGCGGCATCACAAGAAAGCAAATCCAACTGTAATGAATTAAACAAAAGTTCCGTATCGCTAGGGAATATCATCATTCCGCTTTTGCATCGATTTGGGATATCAGTAGCTGCTATCATCAGCTCATCAAAAATAGTTGAAACATATCCATTAGGCAGCATTCTTGGAACTGGGGCAAACAGTTTTCCACAAACAGAATACTGAGGAATCCGCTTACTGTTTCCGCCAGAATGAATAACCAATATTTTTTGCTGTAATAATAGTTCCACTCCAATCTCATCACTAAGATGCCGGATTACATTTAAGGTAGCTCCGCCAGAACCAATTCGTTGCTCCTTATAGTCAGGAACTACAGCAAATTTTGTTCCTACAGGCAATCTGTTTTCGTTTTTTCTTTTGCTGATCTGCAAACGGTATGCATCAGCCTGCCGGTTATTTGCCGCTGTTAATATAACCCAGTCCCATCTATGAACTTTGGTATTTATACAAGAATATATGTAATCCTTTAATGCAGCCTTGTAACTTTGTGCAAAAAAATCATTATGCTTCATTTTAGCTCCTTTCCCCCTTTAACTGAAAAACTGGGTTTGCTATTTTTCAGATGGCATTTCTATACATTTATTACTAAATTTAAAACAATACCATAAATATTTGAACCCACCTTTTACATATCGGTTCCATAAACGTTTTGGTTCTTTTACAAATCTATAAGCCCATTCAAATCCTAATTCTTGTACCTTTTCCGGTGCTCTGTCTAAAGAACCTGCAATAAAATCAAATGCTGCACCCACTCCTAATATGGTTGTTTTTTTCAAAGAATCTTTATGGGATTCAATCCAATAATCTTGTTTCGGCTGACCGATTCCAACCCACACATAGTCTGGATGCAACTCATTTATCTGACCGCAAATTTCCTGGTCTTCATTTATTGTCAAATTTCTAAATGGCGGAGAATACATTCCTACTATCTTAATATCCGGATATTTTTTTATTAAATTATCTCTAATCTTGTCTAAAACCTTTTGATTTTTCCCTCCGTAAAAGTAGTGGGTTTTTCCTTCTCTGATACCAGCTTTTATAATCATTTCCATAATGTCAGGTCCGGAACATCTTTCACATATTATCCCAGCTTTCCGGCACTTTTTAATAATCGGCATACCATCAACTGCAACATAGGTCAAATTATTGTAAGCTATGGCAATTCGCTTATTTTCCATACATGCAATGGATGCCGGAATACCGACAAATCCAACCGTTGCACTAACAGGTTCTGTTGGTAAATTCGTAATACTTTCCACACATTCTTTTCGCGTTGAAGCACAAAATCCAACTTTTCCCCATAAAACAAAATTTCTTTTATATTTATAAAACTTCATTATCCGTTTTACCCCAAATCAAATCTGCAACTCTTGCAGCACTTCCAGAATCCTGATATACATGCATTTTATCCTTTATTTCTTTTCTTCTATATTTCCAATTTAAGTCGATCTCATCTGCATTTTGAAAATAGTGAATTAGGCTGGTTAAATCTCCAATAATTGGTCCCGGAAAATAATCGGCTACCGGATGAAACACAAATCCTCTATTCTTTTCATACTCGTCCATATCAGACAAGACCATTACTACAGGTTTATCCAAAAGCAAATAGTCTACCACAATAGAAGAATAGTCACTTAATAAAACATCAGAATCTGCTAACAGTTCATATAACTGCACTCCCTGTTCCAGCAGATTTTGTGACGTAATACTCCTGATATTACTTAATCCTTTCATTTTATCAAGTGTTGATGATTCCATTGGATGCAATTTCGCAATCAGGAAAAAGTCCCGGTCACTAAGTGCTTTATTTAACGTTTCACATTCTTCTTTGCTTAGATTAGAAGACATGAAGGAATCCGTTCTGCCGTCAATCCCTGCATGTCCCTGAACTGCTTTCCGATAAGTAGGCATCCAAAGAATAATTTTTTTATATCTTTCTTTATTAATTCCTAATTTTTTTAATGCTGTACTTTTTTGAAAAAGGATATCATTTCTCGGATATCCTGTAATGTGCACAGAATCCTGATTTAATGAAAAAAAATCTGAATAAAGGCTTTTGTACCTGTCAGAAATTACAATGGTCATATCGCCTCGATACCCTCTGTCTTTTGGAGGTACATCTTTATATCCGCATCCATGCCATAAATTGATCTGAAGTTGATTTTTTCCAGATCTTACCCACCTAAAAAAACCATGAGTAGAAATAACATACTGCGCCCTTAAAAAACACCAAATACCAGCAAAAGACTTTTTTTCAAAAACTTTTGTATTTGGCAGAATGTTCAGTTTATCAAGATCGACATAACCCTTTTTTGTCCAAATCAATTGATACTTTCTGCAAATATCCTTTCGGTTCTTTATAATATATTCATATAGAGCATAAGAATTATCGCAGATATTCGGGAAACTGTCGAATAAAATCACTGCTTTTTTGGGGATGATCTTATTTAGCAAACACATAATTTTGATTTTAATATCCATAACTAATTTCCTTCCTTATGCTGATATTTTCTGTTTATGTTGATATTTTTTCATCCCATCTCCCTCATCAATTCCTCCCCATACCTTCCCAAACTATTCTTTAAATCCTTTGGCGTACATTCCTTTTCAATCCCTGCTAACACCCGGTATTTGTCAAATATATTGGTAATCATTTTCATGGAAAGAGGTTTTCCTAATTTCGAAAGGAACATCCGGTTTTGGTACAGCCCTCCACGGTCAAAATAGGTGTGTGCTTCCAGCCATTGTTCCATTTGTTTCTTCAAAGAAGAAGAAAACAGAGGAACCTTACGGATTTTTTCCCGTTTTCTGTGTATTGTGAGAACTCCGGATTTCCGATTATAGTCGGATACCTCCATTCTGAGCAATTCGCTTACTTCGATCCTGTGATAAAATAGCAGCTCCATCATGATTTGATCCCGGAGGCACACCCTTTTTCGAAATTCACTGTCCAGCTCTTCATATTCCCGGTGGATTGCACGAAAGAATGCATCTACTTCCTTTTTGGACAGCACAGTATCTGTGGAAACCTTTTTACAGCTTTTTGGCTGTTCTAATGGCCGAAATTCCTCTATCATACCTTGGGATTTCAAGTATGACAAATAATATCCAAGTACCTGATGCTTTCTGCAGACAGTAGCAAAGCGAAGTCCCTGTTCTCCGGAAAGATACTTTAAATAAGTTTCCATCTTCTGTTCCATACCTTCTGCTTTCAAATTTTCCTGTTTGCCTGATTCCAGCCACCTGAAAAAAAGATCTAAGTCTATGCGGTAGGCCTTTGCAGTGCGTCCGTCCAAACCGCGGTTCACCACTTGGGTGCAGATAAATTCGTCTGTCAAATTCTGCATTTGTTTCTCAGATGCCACTTGAACCCCACCCCTTTTTTGATTCTGCTTTTTGTTTTTTGGCGTCCTTATTTTTATCATGACTTCTGGTATAATTTAAGATATATCATGTTCCTGTAAGAACTTTTCAGCGTTCAAACTAACCGCTTTTAAATATTGAATGCAAATAACAAATTGTTATTTGTAGTTGATAGCAAAAACTTAAAAGAGAAACCGCTTTCTCCTTTAGCAAAATGTTTTCGCAGATTTTCCAATTCTGCGAAAACACGAAAATATCACAGTATTTCCTGGGATTTTTGGATTCTGCTAATCTGTCTGACCATAAATCTGACCATAAATCTGACCATAAAACAAAGAAAGGCTGCCCAAATGTTTTCTCTTCATTTCCATGGATGGATGTACATATCGGTTTAAAGTAATCTGTATATCAGAGTGCCCTAGCAGCTCACTTAAGCTTTTGGGATCTGCACCCCTTTCAATGCAATTTGTGGCAAACGTATGTCTTAATGCATGAAAATTTCTATCTTCTGTCCTGGCCTCCTTTTGAATTCGCTTAAAATGGTTTTGCATTGTTCTTGGTTCTGCCGGCCTATCCCCTCCGAATATGTATTCCTTTTCATTTTGGAATTGCAATAACAGCTCTAAAACCTCTTGCGACACTGGTATTTCCCGTTTGGAGTACCGGCTCTTTGCAGTAGTTTCCAGAAGTGCCGTTTTTTTAGAATGTCCTTCCACAGAAAGACGCTGCACGGTCCGGCCTACAGAAAGCAAACGGTTTTCAAAATCAATGTCTTCCCATTTCAGGGCGCACAATTCTCCCAGGCGGATTCCTGTATAAAAACATAAAAGGACTGCCAGTTTAGATCGATCCATTTTATGGTAAATCGCGGAAAACAATCTGGCCTGTTCTCTCCGTGTAAAAACTTTGGCAGGCTGTTTGGCCGCAGAGGATACAGGACGTTTTAAAGCTGGCATTAATACGCCATACTGACTGGAAACAAATTTTAAAATCTGGTTTAAAACACAGTAAATACTCTTTTTTGTACTTTCTGACAACTGCTCTGGAAGCAGTTCCTTAACAGTAGAATCGGTAATTCTGGTTGCTTCCAAATCACCAAATACAGCTTTTAGATGCTTTTGGTAAATCAAACGATATTTCGCGTATGTGGATGGTTTCCTGCTCTTTTTTATGTTACAAAGCCAGCTTTCTGCCCCAAAAGAAAACTTGATCATTCCCTTTTCTGTTTGATGAACGGCTGTATCAAATCGTTTTCTTGCCATGCCCTTTGTCTGGATTTTCTTTGTGGTCAGCTTTTCCTTCGCTTCCTCATAGGTTCTTCCATAAACAGAATGGTACAATTTTCGGCCCTTTTCTTCACTGTAAACAGGATATCGGCCCTCCCACCGTCCATCTTTCCGTTTTCTGATATTTTCTCCATGTCTTGCCATATCGTACCCTCTCTTTTTCGTTAGAATTTGACCACAAATCTGACCCAAAACGCTTTTGTCACTTCCATTTTTAAACTGCAATACCCTAACTTTACAAAAAAACCAAAAAAATTAGTAGCAATTCTCTTGAACATGTGATAGAATTACACCGATATGAGAAGTTATAAAAGGGAAACACATCATTTTACCAGGAATATTCCGGATTTTTTCTTTCGCTGATTTGGAAAATCCATGAAAAATCAGGCATAAATTATGATAGATTTTGCCTCCTAATACCAATACCAAACAATAAAACAATCCTGCAGTGTTTTGAATTCTGCAGGATTGTTTTTTGTTTCCATCATTCTTACCATCAGTTGGCAAAAGATACACAAGCTTGTCCACTGATGGTATTAAGGCCGTAAAATCGCTCTTCCTCTATTTTTTTAATATAGTTTTTCAAATCCCATTTTCTGTAAAACTTTTTAACCAATTTATCAGCCGACATAAATTTTCCTTATTAATGAAACAACTGCTGTCTTTCGAAATTAAAAAAAGGCCGCATTTGCTGCCTTCAAAACCCTGTCAGCAGCAAAAACGGCCACGCTTTTCGTTTTTCACGAAGTGATCCCTTTATTTCTCCCAAAATATTCCTCTGTAGCCCGCTTTACCTCCGGCCACAGATAAATCAGAGCACAGAGATTCGGGATGGTCAGCAGCCCTAAAGCGATATCCTGAATGGTCCAAACCAGCTCAATTTCCAGCAGCGCCCCTACCATACAGAAAAGTGGAAATACATATTTAAACTTTTCCGCCAGGCCTTTTCCCTTCAGGTAATTGAGTCCTACATAACCAAAATACCACTGACTCATCAAGGTGGTTACGCAAAATAGAATCAGGCTAAAGGACACCACATACCCTAACGGCTTCCACACACTGGCAAATGCTTCGGCCACCAGTATATACCCTGCTGTGCTGGAATCTGCCATACCTGTTACACCGAGAACCAGCCCGGTGATGGTACAGAGCAAAAATGTATCCACAAACACTTCTGCCACTCCCATGATTCCCTGCTCAACCGGATGATTCACTTTAGCTGCTGAATGGATCACTGGTGCAGATCCTTCACCAGCCTCATTGGAATACAACCCCCTGGCAATTCCTTTTTCCATAGCTGTCACCATACTGCCAATCGCTCCTCCTGCAGCAGCTCTCAGACCAAAAGCTCCCACAAAAATATCCTGAATCACTCCAGGGATTCTGGTAATATTTACCAGAAGAATCACCAATCCTCCTGCTACATACAAAACCGCCATAAATGGCACCACCTTTTGGGATACTTTGGCCAAACCTTTAAGACCGCCTGCACTTACCAGAAAAATCATTGCTACAAGAATCCCCCCAGTAACCCACAGCGGAAACTGAAAACATTCTCTCATCAATCCGCTGATGGTATTGGACTGGATCAGGTTCCCCCCAATAATTTGAATCACCATAAATCCGGCGCACAATCCTGCCAGCCAGGGAGCGCGAAGCCCCTTTTCAATGTAGTACATGGGCCCGCCTACATAATTGCCGGTTTCATCTTTCTCCCGGTACAGGATACCAAGGACGATCTCCCCATACTTAGTAGCCATCCCTAAAAAGGCAGCTACCCACATCCAGAAAAGCGCCCCCATTCCTCCAGCCAGTACTGCCGTGGAAACCCCCACGATATTTCCGCTTCCCACACAGGAAGCTACTGCCGTGCAAAGGGCCTGAAATGAGGAAATCGTACCTTCTGCTCCTTTGCCCCGGGTTTTCTGCCGGATCGGGTCCCACAGTGTCTTTTTCAGGATCTCTCCAAAATGCCAGATCTGAACTCCTCCGCTGATCAGAGTATACCACCCACCCACACCCAAAAGAACAAACAACAGCCAGTTTCCCCACAACCACCTGTCAAATACCGTCAATGCCTGCAAAATCCAATCCATATTTGCTTCCTTTCCTGATTCTCCCCACATCCCATAAGGGTATATCAGTACCCCAGCTCATTCAGCAGTTTTCTGGCGTAGTCCACGCTTTCCTTTGCGCCCTCCTTCTGCTTTACCAGAAGCTCTTCCAAAAGTTCCCCGGATACCTCCTGGGGATAATAATACTGCCGCGGTTTCAGCACATTTTCCTCATACAGCGGCTTTTCCACCCGGAAACACCCCTCTCCCAGAGCGTTTACTCCTCCGGTTCCTACAGAACGTTTGAACTGGGCACAGTAGGGATAGCACATTTCCACATTAAGCCGTTGGATCCCGGACTTCTCCAACAGGATGCCCAGGCATTCCTTTAAATCAATATTGCCTTTTCCTGCCGGAACCCCGCATACCACATACTGATATTTATCGTCCGGACAAGGAATCACAATATGATCTTTAAAATGAGTAGTAATCGTGTAAGGCCCCATCGTTTCTGCTGCCTTGGATGGCTCTTCCCACACCATCATGGCATTTCCGAAATCATAATGAAGCCCAATCCACGGAGATTGAATCTGCTCCATTACCTGGATCAGCTCTTTGGAGGTTTCATATTCATGATTCTCCAGCGCCAGCCGAACCCGGTACTTTTTCAGAACCGGAATAATCCGTTTCAGTGACACCGCCGCCTGGTCAAATACACAAAGATCAAAATCCAGACGAACTTTCCCCAGATCGTATTTCCCTTCCCCGCCAGTCTTGGGATCTGCACAGTTTCCCAGAGTAATTGGAATATAAGTACGGATGATATCGGCCCCAAGGGCGTCCGCCACCTCTATCACCTTCACCAGATGATCATAGTCAATCCCTTTGGTAGCCAGTTCCACATACATATGATACCGCTCCAGCATCTTTTTTACTTGTTTCAAATGTTCCGGCCGGTTGCTGCCTAAACTTCCCCATTCCGGATCCAGATTATAATCCTGAATCAGATTAATCATCACCCCGTCCATTCCCCACTCATGGGCCTGCTCGATAAATCCTAAAATATCCATTCTTTGATTCTGAAGCCAAAGATGCAGGCTTTCTGTATCCAATCCTAATTTAACCATGTCTTCTCTCCTTTTCCCCTGAAAAACCTGCCTCAGGAATGTTTTTTGATCCGGTTAAGCAGGAAAGTCGAAACTCCCAGTCCCACTACAGCCCATCCAATCATAACGCAAAATACAATGCGGAAACCTGTTATTCCCGGATACCGGTCCAGAAAGCTGCCATACATCACATAGGCAAATGCATTGGGCAGATAAATCACCAGGGATGCTAAGCTCATGGCGGCTCCCGTTATCTCTTCCGGCACTTTTACCTCATCCATAGGAGCGAAGAATACCGCCCGCATGGTGAATACAATAGCTCCAAATCCAAGTGTACAAGCAGCTCCAACCAGCCAGTTTCCACTCTGTCCCATTGTTTCATGAGGAACCATAAGAAATGCTGCCATTGCAATGATACATGCCAGAAAACCGAAACGGATATACTTTGCCGATGACTTACACACGGAATCGGACATAAATCCGCCTACAGAACCGCCCACCATCTTTAAGCCATACTGGTTTAAAATTCCGTACATTCCTACCGCCGTAGCTGGCAGCAGATAAATCTGATTCAAAAAAGGAATAAAATATGTCAGTCCGCAATAAATACAGTATACCGTAAATCCGTTCAAAGAAACAGCCCATATATCCACACTTTTTATAGCCTGCATCATTCCGCCCAAAGCTGCCTGGGCTTTGTTCACTTCCTGACCATTTTCATCCAGCCGTTTCTCGTCATTGGGCACAAAAAACAGGCACAAAACCCCTGCCCCGGCAGTAATCGCTGACAAAAACAGAATACCGCCCCGCAGTGCAGCCGCCCCTTCTCCCATCATGCGGAAAATCATCAGCGCACTGGATGCCACAATCACATCCACAATCCCCCGTCCCATTTCCAGAAAACCGAACATTCTTCCCTGAGTTTTCTTATCTCCCAGAAGCCGGATTGCTTTCAGAAGAACCGGCCAATATGTTACTTCACCCAGAATGGCCAATACGCCAAATGCTGCCAGGAACCCCCAGTATCCGGGGAATGTAGACAGATAAACCCCAACAATTCCAAGGCCAATCAAAGATCCCCCAATCATATACTTTTTGCTGAACATATCGCAAATATAGATACCCACAATCAGACCAATCGTCTGCACAATTCCATAAGCACTTAATGCCCCGCCGATCTGAGTATTAGACAGTCCCATAAACTGCTGCATGGGAACATAAAACATATCCTTCATAGAGGACAGCTTAAATGCAATTCCCCCTGACAAAGTCAGGATGCAGAAAACAAACCATCTGTTAGGGGCCGCTTTCATTGCCTTTGCCTTCATCTCGTTGCTCATACTTGTAATCTCCTTCCTCTCTAGAGCGTGTCTAAAACTTCATTACTGGCAGCCGGATATTCCCGGTTCCGGCTGCATTTTCTTGTGTTATGCAAACAGTATACTGTGTTTTCTTGCGTTTTTCAAGCATATTTGCAACAAAACACAGATTTTCAATATTTTTCCCAATTTTGTTTTGTTGGTTTTGTGCAAATTACACACCTTTTTTTTTGCGAACTCTTGTGATATAATGTTGAAAAACCAACAAATCATTTTCATCTATTCCGAAAATCCAAAATGGTTGCGGAATATACAAAGAAAGGAGTTTTTATGCTTGCAACCCAGCGTCATTTGGCTATACTGGAACTTTTAGAAAAGGAAGGCATCGTTCACACTGCTGATCTGGTCCGGCGCATGAATGTGTCCTCTGAAACGATACGGAAAGATCTGGATAGTCTGGAGCAGTCCGGACATCTGGATCGGGTTCATGGAGGCGCCGTTCCTGCTGCATCTTCGAAAAACATTCAAAAAACTCCGGAATACATCTCCTTTCAGATCCGCAGTACCCAGAATCTGGATCAGAAGGCTGCTATCACACGCTATGCTGCCACCCTTGTTAAGGAAGGGCAAGTGATAGCGCTGGACTACGGCAGCACCAGCCAGATCATGGCTCTGGCTCTCCGGGATCAGTTCCAAAAATTAACCGTTATCACCAATTCCGTGCGCAATGCCTTGCTGCTTGCAGACTGCCCCGGGTTCACCATTATCCTTACCGGCGGCGTCTTCAACAAAGAAGAATTCTCTTTGACAGACGAACCCACCCCTCTGCTGGATCATCTTCACATTGATATCTTTTTTATGTCCGCTACAGGCGTAGACCCGGTAATTGGCTGTACGGATCAGGGACTGGGCGAAGCCAAAATCCAGCAGCAGATGATCCGCAATGCAAGCAAAACCATTGTGCTTGCTGATTCCAGCAAGTTCGGTCAGGGCAGCCTGGTCAAACTCTGCCCAATCAGTGATGTAAATCTGATAATTACAGATTCCGGTATTCCTAACGATCTGATCCCTTTATTCCGGGAATCCCAAACAGAACTGGTAATTCTTCCCTAAACAGCCTCTCTGCCAGGCGCCTTCTGATTTTCCGCTTATAGGGGCAATTGCCTTTTCAGAAAAATCCCTTCGCAAAAACAATCAATCCATCAGCTTTCTCATATCATACAGTAAGGAAGCTGATTGTAATGTTCCCTCTGCATTATGTTCAGCATCTGACTATCCATAGCGAAAGGGGATTTTTATGGTACACAAACTTAATGTGCAGAATGTAAGCTACTCCTACCACACCATAGAAGGGGAAACCGCTGCACTGTCTGATATATCCTTCACTGCTGATACCGGGGAATTTATTGCAGTCGTTGGTCCTTCCGGCTGCGGAAAGTCCACATTGCTTTCTCTGCTCAGCGGACTAGCCAGGCCTGAATCTGGCTTTGTCTTAATTGATGGGAAACCTGCCGAACTGGCAAAAGAGGCCATTGGATATATGCTCCAAAAGGATCATCTTTTTGAATGGCGTTCAATTTTATCGAATGCAGCATTAGGATTAGAAATTCAAAAACGGCTGGATGCGGACAGCCGTTTTCGATTAGTCCAAATGCTGAAAACTTACGGACTGGATCAATTTCAAGATAAACATCCTTCCCAGCTTTCGGGAGGAATGAGGCAGCGCGCTGCCTTAATACGAACGCTGGCATTAAATCCTGATTTGCTTTTGCTGGATGAGCCCTTCTCTGCTCTGGACTACCAAACCAGGCTTTCTGTCTGCGACGACATCAGCTCCATTATACGGGATACGAAAAAAACTGCTGTTTTGGTAACTCACGATCTGTCAGAAGCAATTAGCGTTGCAGATCGGGTTATTATCCTTTCCTCCCGGCCGGCTTCCGTAAAAAAGATAATAACCCTTTCCTTTCCCCCTGCCTCCTCCCAGTCGTCTGGTCTGGAACATTCAAACGTGTTAAGCCCTATGGAGCGGAGGAATGCTCCTGAATTTTCTTATTATTTTAACTTAATCTGGAAGGAGTTGAAATCAGATGCCTCGTCTTCTCATTATGCTGAAAAATCTTAAATCAAAATCACTGATAAAATCTTGTTCTGTGTCAAAAAAAGCAGGTTCTTTTTGTGAAGCTTCTTCCTCTTTGTCCGAATCAGCCTGCTTATCACCTGGACAGCAGGATTTTTTGGAAGCTGAGCTGCTTCACAAACATCAGGTAGCAATTACCCGATGGATGCTGCTGGTTCTTTTGTTAGCTTTATGGGAACTGGCTGCCCGCTTTTCCTGGATTGACAGCTTTATTTTCAGCAGTCCATCTATGATTTTCCAATGTTTCTGCAGCATGGCAGCCGATAAAAGTATCTTTCTTCACACTGGCGTCACTTTGCTGGAAACTATTATTTCATTTTTTCTTGTTGTTGTAGTCAGCCTGGCGGCTGCCCTGCTTTTGTGGTTCAGCCCTACCTTATCTGAAATTCTGGAACCTTACCTGGTGATATTAAACAGCCTTCCCAAATCTGCCATGGCCCCTCTTTTAATTGTATGGCTGGGAAATAATACCAAAACAATTATTGTGGCTGCAATTTCAGTGGCGCTGTTTGGCTCTGTTCTTACGCTTCACACCGGATTTTCCCAGACCGATCCAGATAAAGTTAAGCTGATTTACTCACTGGGAGGAAAGAAATGGGATGTACTTTCTAAAGTGCTTCTGCCTTCTTCCGTTCCTCTGATTATCAGCAATATGAAGGTCAACATCGGTCTTTGCCTGGTAGGCGTGATTATCGGTGAATTTTTATCCAGCAAAGCCGGACTGGGTTATCTGATTACCTATGGTTCTCAGACATTTAGCTGAAGACGCATACTGATACGATTGCATATCCTTCTTCACAGACAAACATTAATAGAGAAGCCAGGATAAATATTTACCGGAATGTTATCGGAAAACGTATAATTTGTAACATGATCATTCTTAAAATCATAGACAATCACAAGCGCTTTTTCATAATCTGCAATCCAATACTCGCAAACCCCTGCACTCCGGTATTTAAACAGCTTTTTGTAATAATCCATTGTTCGGCTGCCTGGTGAAACTACTTCGATAATCCAATCAGGAGCGCCATTGCATCCCTTTTCCGTAATTTTATTTTTATCACAAATAATGGATAAATCCGGTTCTACGTAATTACTGCTATCCTTATTTAAGAAAACTGCAAATGGTGCGGGAAACACTTCACATTCCCCACTATTCTTCTGGATATAATTTCCAATTTCTCGATCAAAAAAATGCACCAGTCTTTGATGCGTTGTACTTGGCGGAGCCATATAATAAATTTGCCCGTCAATTAGTTCTGCCCGTTTTCCATCTGGCAAAACATAAATATCATCGATCGTATACATTTTTTCATGTGCTAACGCCTGTAACATAATGACCCTCCTTCCTGCATTCAATCCAGTTCTTTTCATGTTAGAATAAACTCCGTTTAATACGATATAGTATACGCATGTATTAAAATAATTTCAAGTTGTTGTTAGCCGTCGGAATTCTGTCAATTCATTAGATTCTGACCAAAGGATACAATGTTACAGTTCACCATCTTTAAACGCCTTTTCCTTATCTGAAAGTTTCTTTAATACTTCCCATCTCCCATGCCGGCCTCGCCCATGAAACTGAAGATATCCGGCTTCCGTTAATTCTGCAATACGATTCCTTACCATATATACGGAGTGTCCCGTTTCAGCGGCAATGCGTTTCGCCGTTAATAATGGTTCTTCTTCTATCCGTTTCATAATCCTGCGGCGTTCCAGATACCTTCCCCTTTTCGTTTCCGGCGGAAATGGATAATCAATCCACATGGTGATACCTTTCGTCAATATTTCTTGTGGAAGATATCCATTTGCTTTCTCTTGATCTGGCATAGGAGGCATTTTTAATGGCTTAAAACGTAACTCTAACTGCCATTCATGCACCCGGATTTCCCTAATGTCCTGAAGCATCTGAGCTGTAATCGCTTTCTCCACACCGCCCTCTTCCAGCCTGGTCTTTATCTGCCTCATTCGCTGCTCCAGATTTTTAATCTCCCTTTCTCTCTGCTTCCATTCCTCTTTCCTCATCTGGAGCCTGCCCAGGTTTTCTTCCAGATCATCATTTTTCTTCCGGTAATCCTTATCTGCAATTATACCTTCTAAAAACTTAGTCAGCAGAAAATCTTTCTGCCGGTTTATGCGTTCCTCTTCTCTTTGTATCCGCTCCCATTCACCATAATGATTTTCGCTGCCTAAGGCCTTCTGTAAAATTTGAACAGCCCGATGAACAATCCTGTCTTTCTGCTCCGTATGCCAATGTTGTCCGCCTGCTTGCTCAAGAAGGGAAATGACTATCGATTCATCCAGATGCACATTATCACACCCGCCTGAAAACTCCTTCTCCACTTTTCTCATCATATCCAGGCGTCCATTATCCCCCCTTCCCTTCTCTAAATAACTGCTGCATTTCCATTCAACTACAATATCTTCTTTATTTTTGTAACGATGCCGCCTGGTTCGGTAATATGGCTTTCCACAATTTGCACAAACCAGCTTCCCAGATAAATCATACTGCCTGATTTTACCTGCTTTGCTGCCAGATAACATAGCGGTATCCTTTCGGTTTTCCCTGTTATAAACTCCATTACAGCCAAATGCCTTCGCCCGGTAATTCATGGCCTGGTTAGCCTGCTCCCATAATTCGCTGTCCACAATCGCCGGAACCATATTCTTACTGTAAATCCATTGTTCCTTTGGCAGCTTAATCGTTCGCTTCGTTTCAAAATCATAGTGACAGCGGTTCATTACCATAGTTCCTTTATATAAAGGGTTTCGGATAATTTTTCTGACCCAGCTAGCTGTTAAAACACTGCCTGTTCGTTTTACATATCCCTGGTTTAAAAAGATATTGGCAATTGCAGGGCTGCCGTATCCAGCCGCACAATACTCATAAATTTTTCGTATAATCTCTGCCTCTTCTTCTACTACCATCAGCGATCCGGCTGAGGTTTTGCAAAATCCAAAAACCCTGGAAGTAAGCACGGGTTTCCCGCCGTTTCTTTGACGGTGCTGATGGGCATTATTGATTTTTTTACTTAATTCCCTGCTGTATTCTTCTGCTAAAATCGCCTTAATTCCGGTAATCAGAGCATCATCTGCTGTATAAAATTTCCGCTCCAAATATATAAAAAGGCGCTTTTCCCGTGTCAGCATCCGATCCAAAAATAAATACCAGTCTTTCACATTGCGCATCAGACGATCCTGGCTTTTAATCACAATAATATCAAACTTGTCAGCAAGTAAATCCTCATACAAACGGTTATATTCATTTCTTCCTTTTGTAGTCGTCCCACTCTTAGACTCCACATAACGGCCAACTAAGAACCATCCCTGTTCCTGAATACATGCTTCACTTTCCAGGACTTGCTTGTTTAATGCATCAACCTGAGTTTCTTCTTCTGTACTGCACCGGCAGTAAAATACAGCACGCAATAATGCCATTTAATTTTCCTCCCCAAGCAATGCTAAAAAACGGAAATGTTCTTCCGGATTCAACAATTTTTCTCTTGCCAGCAAAGCGGCAACCTGACGGAGAATCTCATTTTCATCATGCTGCTTTTTCATCTGTAACATTTCCTTAAATCCCGGAGAATTGTCCATAAATATCATCTTTTTTCTTTATATATATGAAACATTTCCATTGCAATTTCATTGATTTCACAAATTTTCAGAAGTTTCCCCAGGTTTGCTGCATATAAGCGAAAATTTTAACTTTATGTCTGCCTTTCTTTATCACACCACAGCTTCTACCAGCTTTTTCCCATTCATCACCAATTCTCTGACTCCCGCTTGCTTATTTTTATTAAAATTAAAACTAACCATATATCCTTCATTAAGATGATAGTCATCCAGATAGCCGATCAACTGTTTTTCTCCCCGCTCATTATATTCTCTTCCATGCCAGATTTTCAGTTCACAGATATACTGCCTTCCATAATAATCGATGAGCACATCCGGATTATAAGGAAACTTTTCTCCATTAAACAAGATGGCACTCAGCATTTTCTTTAGTCCCGGAAAATCCTGTAGTTTTTTTGCCATATCATCAAACAGCGGATTTGGTTATGCCAGCAGCTCCTTAACTGCTTCCACAAAACCTTCCTGGTTCCAGACAAATTTATGATCAGGAAGCCATTGCTCCTTTCCGCTTTGCCTTTTATTTTCTTATACCTCCAAATTCACAACATCCAATTTTTTCTGCCCTTTCCGCTTTGATTGTTTCCCGTTTTTCCTTGTCTTTCCCAGCTATACATTCTTCTTTTTAAAACAACTTTGTCATTTCCTATAGTATAGCGAAAAGCCTGCTAAAATACAAACCCTTTATCACATCAAAAGAGAAGCCTTCCCTTTCTTTGGCTCCATAACTAATCAGCGGAGTGATTAACCATAATGTTAACAATAACCTCTCTTTACCATATGCAATCATATCTGTATGTGCTATCAGATATTTGCCATGACCATGGTAGTCACTTCCATTGTCGTATTGTGTATTATGTCAGCCCTGCTTTACCAATTGATTGCACTGGCAGAAAGCCATTTGTCGAAAAGCTGGAAATAAGCATTTAGTCTATGAATCGGAAAATGAATGCTCACAAAAAACAGCAGCAAAAGCAGCCGCCCTTTTCATGTTGGGGCTGCTGCTTCCTATAAAGTAAAAACCCTCTGGGGGATGCGCACTTCGCGTTTAAGGAAACTGTCTGCTGGCGCAGACGCGCTGCGGCGCGAGAGTCCGGCTTGCCGGACTCTTTGTTCTAACATCCGTTTCACCGGATCATTTCCAGCACTGCATACGTTTTCCGTCCCAGCTCCTCAGAAAGCTGAATATTTTGGGCACGACTGTCTACTTCTGCTGGAAGCTGGTACAGATCAATAACCTCCAGTCCCTTTCCCTCATAATATCTCCGCAGATAGTCTTTCCCTGCATGAAGACTGCTGGAAAGAAAATAATTTCGGTGCATCTCCTTCCTTACCTGCATCTCTTTTGCAACGTAGTCAATCCAACTGACAAAGGTTTTCAGGTTATAATCATTTAGTGAATAGCCTACAAACAGGAATACATGGCCAATCAGCAGAGATTTCAGATAGGTTTCCATAAGCCGGTGGGTTTCCGAATACTGCAGATAGTCATCTTCCTTAAATACCATCTTTTCCGGCTTACGGATATCGCCGTGGAGTTTTAAAAGATAATGGGAAGAAATATTGGTCAGCAAATCCCGATCTTCCCGGATAACCTGATAGCCAACAGCCACCTGATCTAACAGCGTATCAAAATTGGTTGTTACAATATGTTTCGGATGAAGAGAAACTATCAGATAATCAAGCAGATTAGGCTGAATGTTCTCCGGGATCATGGATTTTAACAGAGAATAATAAGACCTGTGGCCAATGCTTTCGTCCAGGCAGTAATAATACTGGGGAATCCGAATATATTCATCTGTAGCCAATCGTCCTTCCATAGGATAATCAATCTGTTCTGCAAAAGCCTGAACCATCTGCCCCCAGGTTGGAAGTCCCGAATTTTTCGAAACTCCGGCACCCACAAAAATCACCAGCCGCTTCCGGTTTCGCGCAGATGACATATCTTCAATCATTTCATAAAAAGTCATATCTCCCTCCAAATCCCCGCTGGCTGCATGATATCTGCCAAGCCGCCCTAATGTTGAGTCCGTCTGAATGCTCGGCATACTCTATCCTTTTTCGGGTTTCCTGATATACCACACATACCAGGCCGTAAAAAACAGGATTCCATATACAGAAGCTGCCGGAACTGCCAGTCCGATATCAAATAAATTGGCGCCTTCCTTTAAGCTAAACAGATACGATAACGGCACCCGTACCAGGAAAGAGGCTGTGATCCCCTGCAGCATAACTGGAAACGACATTCCGTGGCCATTAAAATACCCGATATAGCTAAATACCAGGCAGGTAAGAATCGCTTCCGAACTAAACCCTTTTAAATATTCTGCTGAGCGCATGATATAAGCCTGGTTATCAGTAAAAACAGCCGAGGGTATATCTCCCCGGAAAAATACAACAAAAAACACAAAGACGCCAATAAACGCCCCAAGGCCCATTCCGGCAGCCATAGCCTTTCTTGCCCTTCCTTCCTGCCCGGCTCCAACATTTTGAGCTACAAAGGCCGACATAGACTGCATCAGAGAAGAAGGAATCAGCATAACAAATGAAACCACTTTCTGAGCAATCCCATAACCGGATGAAGCTTCCAGTCCAATTCTATTGATAATGGCACACAAAATTAAAAATGACAGATTCGTTAAAATTTCCTGAAAAGCCAAAGGAATGCCCAGTCTGAGAAAAATCCCGATTTCCTGGTTTACTCGGATATCGCTTTTTGAAACGGAAAATGGAAGGTTCTGACGGCGGATAATCACCAGGGAAAGGACTACGCTTACTGCCTGGGCCAATATGGTAGCCAAAGCTGCACCGGCTACATCCAGTCCTAAAACTGCCACAAAAAACAAATCTCCAATTATATTCACAATGCAGGCAATCAGGACAAACAGCAAAGGGAGTTTTGAATTTCCAAGCCCCCGGAAAATTCCGCTGATTACATTATAAGCTACTACAAACAAAAGTCCGCCAGCACAGATCCTTACATATTGGATCGTCACTTCATAAGCCTCCTCAGGCGCATTTAACCATGTGGCAAACAGCGGCGCCCCAGCAGTTAAAACAACCATGGACAAAATTGTAAAAAGGGAAAAAAACCATATTGCCCCGCCAATCACTCTGCCAATCCGGTCATTCCGCCCTTCCCCCAAATACCGGCTGATTAAAACCGTAACCCCCATGGTAAGGGAAGAAATAACAAAAGTAATCAGGTTAACAATATTACTTCCAGTAGCTACTCCGGAAATTCCGGCGTTTGTTCCGAATTTTCCTACTACCAGCAAATCTACTGCTCCATACATGGCCTGCAGAACCAGTGCTCCCAGTACAGGAACCATAAAGCGGATCATTTTCTTTAATATGCTTCCCTGTGTAAAATCATCTGATAATTGGTTCGTTCTGTCTATCGTAATCCACTCCTTCTAAAAGTTCATTTCTATCTATCATCTGAATATCATGCAGGCAGCACACTGCCTTTCATGTGTAAGCTACCCCTGCAAAATCTCCAGCAGTTCTTCTTTCGTAGCCATTCTGTCCCGTATACTGCCCTCTGATATTATTTCATCAGAAAGCTTTGCTTTCTTCTCCTGAAGCTTTTGTATCGCTTCCTCCAGTGTGTCCTTTATTAAAAGCTTATAAACGGTTACTACCTGCTTCTGTCCAATCCGGTGTGCTCTGTCAGTAGCCTGGTTCTGAGCCGCCATGTTCCACCAGGGGTCAAAATGGATTACCATGCTGGCTGCTGTCAGATTCAGTCCCGTTCCCCCAGCTTTCAGGGAAATTAAAAATACCGGGGTTTCATCCTGGTTAAAAGCAGATACTAATTTCATCCTGGTTTCCTTAGAGGTGCTTCCGGTAAGCATATAATACAAAATCCCTTCTTTCTTAAGGGCATCTCCAATAATTGCAAGAGCCGTGGTAAACTGGGAAAATAAAAGCATCTTGTTTCCGGCTGCTATCCCCTTTTGAATCAGCTCCATGCAGGCATCCACCTTGGCAGCCCCGCCTTGATAGTTTTCATATACCATGGCCGGATCACAGCAAAGCTGGCGCAGCTTGGTAAGCTCCGATAAAATTTGAAGCCTGCCGGTGCAAAATTCTTCCTGGCTTTGATTCCTTAAAGAATAGAGCAAATTCTGCAAATTAGCGTCGTACAATTTCCTTTGCTCTTCTCCCATCTGGAAAAGCAGGATTTTTTCAATCTTATCCGGCAGCTCCTTTAGCACATCTGATTTTACCCGCCGGAGAATAAAGGGCCGGATCATTCTCTTCAGCCGTTTTGAAACCTGTTCATCCTGATTGGATAGAATGGGCTGCTCATAATGCTCCCGAAATTTTTTATTAGTGTTTAAGATTCCCGGCATCAGAAAATCAAAAATACTCCACAGCTCCCTCAGCGAATTTTCAATCGGCGTCCCTGTCAGTGCAAACCGCTGGATACTATTTAACGCTTTTACTGATTTAGCAGCCTAAGTCGTATCATTTTTTATATTTTGAGCCTCATCAATAATCACCGTTTCAAACCGTACTTTTTGATAACACTCCATATCCCGCTTCAGCAAATCATACGAAGTCAGCAAAATATGGCCTTCTCCCTTTTCAATTTTCTCCTTACGCTGGCCAGAAGTCCCGGTTACGGTAACAGCTTCCAGAGAAGGTGCGAATTTTTGAATTTCACTTTCCCAGTTATATACTAAGGATGCAGGGCAAACTACCAGTCCAAGATATTGCCTGTCTGGTTCTTCCCCACTATTTTCAGTCCCATCTTTCTCTGATTTCGATTTTTTCCTTTGGCTTTCTTGTGAAAAAGGGCTGACGTTCCCTTTCTGGCTCTGCTGCCCTTCCTTTTGGGCCAGCAGATAGGCAATGGCCTGTACCGTTTTTCCAAGTCCCATATCATCTGCTAAAATTCCGCCAAACCCTAATTTCTGCAGGGTCATCATCCACCGGTAGCCGAACCTCTGATATGGCCTTAGTTCGGCCTTCAGCCCTTCTGGTTCCTCAAAATCGCTGTCTTCCACATTCTTCATCTCACGAAGAAGGGCTTTCAGCTCCTGGCTTCGGTTAACCTGGATATCACTTCCTTGTTCCCGGAAAATCTGATCCAGGTAAAAGCAGCGGTAACCAGGAACTCTCAAACAGCCCTCAGTTAACTGCTTTTCGTTTAGTTCCAATCCCTCTGCCATTTCCGCTACTGCCAAAAGGCCGCTGTCTTCCAGACGCAAAAACGTCCCGTCAGGCAGGCGGTAAAATTTCCTCTTCCTTCGGTATCCCTGTAAAATCTCTGCCATTTCTTCCGGAGAAATCTGCTCTGTTTTCACAGGATCCCCCCATGCCCCGCTTAGGGCACCATGAATGAAAGGGGATTCCTGTGAACCCTCTGGGGGATGTGCAGAAAACGGGCATGGAAGCTGTCGCTTCGCGACACCGTTTTCACACTGCTTGGCGGCGGGGCGCCAAGCTTTTACAGTAACCTCTAAAAACCCTGCCTTTATGGCTATTCCGATCCGCACCTTTGGCATTTCCACAAACTGGATTCGCTTGAAGCTTTCCGTAGCAAAAACTTCACCCTTTTGCTGCAGAAGGGAAATTCCTTCATGGAGTAAGTGGTATACTTTTTCCTCATCCTTTTCCGGAAGTACATATAATCCCCTGACTGGATCCGCAAACGGAAACAAACCTTTTACCACAGCAGCCAATCTGTACTCTTTTTCAAAATCCCGGTGCATTTCATTTGCTGTAATTCCTTCCATAATATTATAGTCAGCCTCACCGTAAGAGCACACCGCTTTTGCTGTAATCTCCTGATTCTGCCGATCCAAATATACCGAAATCCGGCATTGCTTCGGCTCATACTGCTCCAGTTCCTTTTCTCCTTCACAGCTTGTAAACTGTTTCAGCACCGGAAGCACGAAAGCACAAAAAGAACTGGCATCTTCCGGGTGAATGGTATAGGACTTCTCTCTTCCCAGAAACAGCCCTCCCACTACCCTCATTTTTTCGGAAAATTCCTGGCTGCACAGATAAACTGTCCCTCCTGCCCGGATTAAGATCCGTTCCTGGCCGCAAAATACCTCTGCCCCTGGAACTTTTAGCTCATACCCGCCGTCACTCCTGGCGCGAATCGCTACCTTCAATACAGGATTTCCTTCCAAAAAGGTTAATTCCTTCTGGTTTCCAATACCGCTTACCTGAAAGCTTCTTCCTTTCAGCTCCTGGGCAAACCGTACCATCCATTCTTCTGACAGGGAAAGTTTTCGTTTCGTTAATGATTCAATGGAATAATAATATGGATAACCGCGGTGGTTGTAAAAGGCATTCAGTACTTCTTTTTCATGGGTAATATATTGTTCCAAAAGGCCTAATATCCTTTGGCTTTCCTTAGTGAATACACTTCGCTCATGATAAAATGCCAGTTTTTTCCCATATTCCACCCAATCATTGCTATGCACAGCTTCTGCCAGACGTGAAATATTTTTTACCACATATTTATTGAATGCACCGATCTTAAATTCTACAGTCCAGAGCCGATCCTGTTTCTCAAAAACCGGAACCAGCTCTACCTGCCCGGTTAGCTCTGGCTGAAGATAACGTGCCTTTTCTTTCATGGAACTGGCAAAAATAATATCAGCCAGTTCCTCATCCGTTGCTTTTGCCCTTATTGTCCTCCGGCTAAGTTCCGGATCCCTGGAAAAAAGCCCCTCTCTTCCCTTTTTCCTTTCCTCAGAAGGCAATAAACGAGGCGGCTTCTTTTTTGATGTTCCCTCATAAAATAATTCCAGGGCCACTGCCACACAATGTTTGCACATTCCGGTATATGTATAATATGCCTGGCATTCACACTGGTAATCATCAATCACATCCCTGTTTTTGTTATAGCGAACACTGACATCATACTGATTCCTTCCGGAACCTTGTACCTTTGCTTTCGCTTGAATGGATTTTAAAGTTTCTTCCGTTTTATACTGAAGTATTTTCCCACTTTTTTGAATCTGACTTCCCCTGCTATAAGCAGCCGAACCGGAAGCAGATCGGATGGCATTTAACGTAATCATTTTTATTTCCTTCTGTGCTGCTATCGTGTATTGTATCTATTCAGGCAGTGCACCAATGCCTGTTTCTAGAGTGCGTCTGAACATTCATTCTGCGTCATTTGTCTGAATATAATGCAGACAGTACACAAGTCCCTGTTGTAATCCTACAGTTAAGTTTATCATAAAAAAGAAATCCTTTCAATTAAAAGGAACGATGCCTTCCTTTCATAGTGTTATAAAGAAAAATCATTTTAATCAATTGCATAAGAAAGGAACTTCTGTTATTCTAAATCATTAGGATACATTGCTCAAGAAAGGACACGTTTATATGAAGCACACAAAGATTCTGATTCCTATTTTTTTGTTATCAGCAGTACTTTCTGGCTGTGCAGCAAAAGAGCCTGGCACAATGCCAAGCTCTGAAGAAACGAAAACAGCGGTTCAAAGCCAAACAGAGCAGGCCGTGAATCCGGAAGAATGATAGCCTGGAAATTTAGCGGCCAGATAAAATTTTTCTCTTTTCATCTGCTGACAAGCAGCATACTTATAAAAAATCCAGGCAAGTCATTTGGCTGAAAGTAAATGTGTCTGAACACTTAGTCATTTTCCCTGTCCTTTATATAATAAGGCTCTGTGTAAACCACTACTTCTTTAGGTAAATTTAGACTGGCCTCCGCCTCTTTATCCACACAGACTTGTTCCAGCTTTCTGCAGTCAGCCAATACGGAAAAATCAGCAATCGGATTATTTTGCAGGCTGCAAACTCTAAGATCGGAAAAGGCGGCTGCAAATGATATATCTTGGATATCACATTCATCCAGGTACAGCCGCTGTACATTGGGATAGTGTTTCAAAAATCCAAAGTCCATGGACTCTCCTGTAGCTGCATCTTTTGGATGGCAGTTTCTAAGACTAATCTCCTGGATGGAAGGATTATCGAAAAATAAGGCTTCATCGAAAACCGGATTGCTTTCATTAGCAATCCCTCGTCCCAGTTCCAGCACTGATAATTTAGGCAGATTGAATATCTCTTCTAGGCCAAACAGCTCACACTCCCAAAAACTGTCAATATGAAGCTGTTCCAGGCTGGAAAGTAAGGCAAGAGAGGACAGCCGGATTCCATCCTCACCTGTTTCATTATAGTTTTGTATTACCATATGAAGACTTAAATTCTTTAAAGTTTGAATCCCAGAAAGGGCTTCCAGACTATCCCGCTCATTAATCGCAATCTGCAGCTCCTCCAGCTTTCCTAATTCTTTCAGCACAGACATCTCACTGGCGGGAATGGGCTCCTCATCAAACAGGTACAGCCGTTTCAGATTGGGCAAAAATGAAAGAGGGGATAAATCACCACTTTCTCCTGTAGAAATGGAAAGCTCTTCAATCTGAGGGATTTGGCTGAAAAAATCACAATCTTCCAAATGTACGCTGTTAAGAAACAGAGTTTTTAACTGGGATAACTGCCCCAGCTCTTCCAGCCCCATATAGGAATCTCCGCAGTGAAGCTTTAGGCTTTTTAACTTGCTGCAGGTTCCAATTCCGCTGATATTCATGGTCTTTTTACTTAAATTGGTTTCCACCTCCAGCTCTTCTAAATTAGGGTACTGCTGAATCGAATCCAATGAATTTCCCATAATACCGATATGGAGAACCTGAATGGTCTGGGGATTTAAAATCTCTGTTACCGTATCCAAATTATTATCTGTATCTACGTAGCGGATTTCATTATCAGGGGCAAATTTCAGCAGGGAAAGCCACACTGCATCCTTTGTATCGATTCTTGTCAGCCCGGTAAACTTCGTATAGTCTGAGGGCCAGGTTACCTGTTTCATCCGGTAATGCCATTTCTGTACGGTTTCCTGAAACGCCTCTTCGCTGGAACAGTCTTGGTAATCAGTAAAACTGTACCATATAGCATTGAACGTTTCACCGCCATCCCGCTGATAACCACATTTCAGATATTTGATGCTGGCAAACTCTTCCGCTGTAATTTCTTTATACTTTTTTCCGAAGATATCTTCACAGAAAATTACCAGAAGCTGTCCATTGGCATCAGCAGGCAGATTCGAATCGGATGAAGAAAATATGGATTTTCTGGCTGCCACATTAAAACCAAAGATAATCGCTGCAATCAGGGCCGCTGCCACTGCTACCGTCAAAAGCAGTCCTCTGGTGCTTTCTATGGTGTTTCGCATCTGGGCACTGTTTCCATAGTCCACATGAATCTCAATTACGGTTCCCTTTGCCTCATCAATCAAATACGTCTGGCCGCAGTAGGGACACACTGCATGAAGCGGATCGGTCAAATGAAGGATGCCGCCGCAGTTTTTACACTCCATCTTAACCAGCTCTGCTTTTTCATTTCCAATTGAAGTATGTATGGTATCTAAATCTGGTTCCTTATTTTTCATATCCATAAACAATCCTTTCTGCCATCAGCAGACAAATGACCCCATTTCTGTTACAGAAGCTGCCCTTTTGTCAGTTTCTTATTAGCTGAATCCGATCCCCGTATTCCTGCCGCAGTTGATCCCACTGTTCCTCCGTTAAGTACCATGCTGATTTTCCCTCAATATAAAAACGGTTCAGGGAGGGAAGGGACAGAAATCCTTTTATAATATCGTAAGCATCTTTCTCTTCCATCACAACGTAAATCAGGGAAAGTTCCTCTAACTCCAGGCAGCCATCCAGCAAATCTCCTTTTTTTATTTCTGCTTTTTCCAGAGAAAGCCGCTTTATCTTGCTAAGATATTTCAGAAAGGAAAAATCCTCCAGCTCTTCTGCTTCTAAGATCTTTACTTCCTCCAAAGTATCTGGATTTACCCTGGTAAAAAACTGCGGAGTTCCGTATCGTGACAGCCCGTCCGTACAAATAATGGAACGGATCTTATTATCCTGAGGAAGCGAATAATTTTCCCATCCATCTACATACAGCTCTATTTGAGTCAGTCCTGTAAAATACTGTAAGTTGGAAGGAGAAAATTCATCCTTTGTGCCTTTCACTGTAATACTTTGCATCTTTCCCTCATATTGCTTCTTATCGTTATCATAATCACTGTCTTCAAAGCTATAGGTAAACCGATACCCCTTTTCCTTTTCAATCTTCAGATATTTCATCCGATCCAGATCTTCCTTTCCAATATCTGCTATCGGCTTATCGTATGCTTCCATCAGAAAATCGCGAAATACCACTGAAAACCGGCTGGCTGACATAACCAGCCTGCCTGTATAGTACTGGTATCCAATTACCAAAAAACCGATTAAAAACGCTGTCCCTAAGGTGCAAAGCACAAGCAGCTTTCCTGCTGACAGCCTCATGGATATCTTATGCGTCCGGTTTATGGAAATGTAGTATTCCTGCTGACAGGAAGTACATTGAATGGTATACGGATCCATTTGAATCAAATGTCCTCCGCAGGAAGGACAGATTTTTTGTTTTTCATCTAGTTGATACTTTTCATATGATCTCTTTTTCCTGTTCATTTCAAGTCCTGTTTTCCATTATTTTTTTATACTCAAAAATGCTGCAAAAATAGAGATTCTCTCTACTTTTGCAGCAGTCATACTGCTTCTCTGCTGATACTGCCTGTATGGTTAAGCAGACCTTGCGCCTGCTGAATACTGCAGCGCTCTCATGGCATTTAAGATTGCGATTACCGATACCCCCACGTCTGCAAATACGGCTTCCCACATATTAGCCAGGCCAAAAGCTCCTAACAGCAGCACCAAGGCCTTAACTCCAAGAGCAAACACAATATTCTGCTTCACAATCCCTAATGTTTTTCTTGAAATCTTCACTACTGCGGCAATCTTCCTTACATCATCATCCATTAAAACCACATCAGCAGCTTCAATCGCCGCATCACTTCCCATGCTTCCCATAGCAATTCCGATATCAGCTCTGGTCAGAACCGGCGCATCGTTAATTCCGTCGCCCACAAAAGCAAGGCGCTGGCCCTTAGACTGCTGATTCAGCAGCTCCTCTACCCGGCTTACCTTATCTGCAGGCAGCAGTTCTGCATGAACCTCATCTAACTTTAGTTCTTCCGCCACAGCCTGGGCGGCATCCTGCCGATCTCCGGTAAGCATTACACACTTTTTTACGCCTACCTGTTTCATATCACGAATAGCCTCTGCCGCCCCGTCTTTCATTGAATCTGAAATCAGGATTGAGCCAGCAAATTCCCCATCTCTGGCCACATACACCACCGTACCCCTGTTTTGGCAGCGGGGAACTAAAATCCCATTTTCTTTCATCAGTTTCTCATTCCCCACAAGAACTGATTTTCCCTCTATCTGTGCGCGGATTCCGTGGCCTGCAATCTCCTCTGTTTCCGTTACAAGAGTTAAATCAATTGGTTTCCCATAGGCAGCCTTTATCGAACTGGAAATCGGATGATTGGAATATCCTTCTCCCAATGCTGCCATTTTCAGCAATTCTTCCTGAGAACAGCCTTCTGCCGCTATCTCGGTTACTTTAAATTCACCTTTGGTTAATGTTCCGGTTTTGTCAAAAACAATTGTGGTCATCTCTGCCACTGCCTCTAAATAATTGCTGCCCTTCACCAGCACGCCGATTTTGGACGCCGCGCCGATACCGCCGAAAAATCCTAACGGAACGGAGATCACCAGCGCACATGGACAGGAGATTACCAGAAAAATACAAGCTCTTTGAATCCATTCCCCCCAGCCGCCTCCTGACAGCAGCGGAGGAATAACTGCAAGGACAGCCGCTCCTATAGTAACAGCCGGTGTATAGTATCGTGCAAACCGGGTGATAAAGTTTTCCACCTTAGCTTTTTTATTGCCAGCGTTTTCCACCAGTTCCAGAATCTTTGCAACGGTAGAATCCTCAAATGGCTTCGTTACCTGAACCTTCAGCGTTCCGCTTCCGTTAACACAGCCGCTAATCACCTCATCTCCTGCCAATGCCTTTCTGGGGACAGGCTCTCCGGTTAATGCCGCCGTATCGATCATAGATTCCCCCTCTACTACCAGACCATCTAAAGGAATCCGCTCCCCGGCTTTGACAACAATAATCCTTCCCGGTTCCACCTCATCTGGATCCACCTGGATTAACTGGCCGTTTTCCTCAATATTGGCATATTCCGGACAGATATCCATCAAATCGGCAATAGACTGGCGGGAACGGCTGACCGCATAATTCTGAAACAGTTCCCCTACCTGGTAAAACAGCATAACTGCCAGCGCTTCGGAATACTCACCTACACCAAAGGCCCCAAAAGTAGCAATCATCATCAGAAAATTTTCATCAAATACCTGGCCATGGCGAATGTTTCGGACCGCTTTCCAGATAATATCATACCCAATTAACAAATAAGGGAGCAAATACAGAAGGAAGCCATAGGGAAATTTATGAAGCCAGGGAAGGCTTCCGGTTTTATCCCCAGCCAGCAGGCCTGCAAATAATACAAATGTGGTCAGGATACGAACCAGCATTTTTTTCTGTTTATCTGTCATAATCACTTCCCCCTTATCCATTCCGATCATTTTTTCTTTTCAGACACGCTCTAAGCTGCTGTTACATCAAAATTTTACAGTCTGGCTCTACCTTTGCACAGCACTCAACAACCTGCTTCATAACAGCGTCTACCTGGCCGTCTTCAATTTCAATGGTCATTTTCTGCATCATAAAGCTGACGCTTACATCCTGCACTCCAGGAATCTTGCGGATCCCGTCCTCCATCTTTGCCGCACAATTTGCACAATCCAAGTCCTGTAATTTAAATTTTTTCTTCATCACAAAAATCCTTTCCCTTTTTACTCATTTACATTCTGATTTTCATTTTGCATACACACTCTAACTCTAACGCTGCCGGCGGTTTCTTTTTTCCTACTCTTCAATATGCTCCCGCCCCTGATAAATAATTGTCCTTACATGCTCATCTGCCAAAGCATAAAATACCTGCTTCCCCTCCCTGCGGTTTTTCACCAGCTTTGACTGCTTTAATATCTTAAGCTGATGGGAAATCGCCGATTGGGTCATGTTTAACGTCTGGGCAATATCACAGACGCAAAGTTCCGACTCAAACAGTACATACAAAATCCGAATCCTTGTAGAATCTCCAAATACCTTAAAAAGCTCTGCCAAATCATATAATTCGTCTTCTTCCGGCATTTTTTCATTTACCGCCTTAACCAGATCTTCATGGACCTGGCAGGTATCACAGCATTCAACATCATGAATCGCCAAACCATCACCTCATCCTTCCCTTATTAATTTTATCTTTTATACATATGAATAATTGTTCATGTGTTTATGATACTACTTTTTTCGTTCTCTGTCAACCAAAATTTTTACTCTTAGCAGACTGATGCAGGGTCTGAGCATTCACTCCCATAAAACTTCCCATAAACAGGCATCCTTGACTGCAAATTTTCCCTTGACATCTTCTTTATCCGGATCTATACTAATAACAATTTAATACAATCTTCAGGGCAGGGTGCAATTCCCTACCGGTGGTATAGCCCACGAGCCGCAAGGCATGATTCGGTGAAACTCCGAAGCCGACAGTACAGTCTGGATAAAAGAAGATAATGATGCAGCGTTTCTGTTTCTCATTTGCATACTTGGCTCTGAGATGGTTTTTCCATTTCAGAGCTTTTTATGTTTTCATTTCCCATCATATTCCCGATGCCCTGAACCATGTGTTAAGGGTATTTTTTCTGCCTTCAGTATGTACCCTAAGAAGACTTTTTGCTCTATCGGGCTCATTTCCCCTAGAGTGTATCTGAAAATTCATTCCCGCGAAGTGGAAGATACATCTGACGGAAAGTAATTTTCAGACACACTCCAGAACAAAAGAGATTCCAATAGTACATGAAATCCAATGGGAGGAATTTCAATGAATGATCTTACCTATATGAAACTGGCTCTTACCCTGGCCGAAAAGGGAGCCGGATGGACTTCCCCAAATCCTATGGTAGGAGCTGTTATCGTAAAAGACGGACGTGTTATCGGGCAGGGGTATCACAAGCGCTGCGGCCAGCCCCACGCTGAGCGGGATGCCTTAGCTTCCTGTACGGAATCGCCAAAAGGAGCTTCCATGTATGTTACTCTGGAGCCCTGCTGCCATCAGGGCAAGCAGCCTCCCTGTACTGATGCTATTTTGGAAGCAGGAATCACCCGGGTCGTGGTGGGTTCGGCTGACCCGAATCCCCTTGTAGCGGGAAAAGGAATCCAAATTCTGGAAGAACATGGGGTTTCCGTAACCAAATTTGTGCTGGAGGAAGAATGTGAGGCATTAAACCAGATATTTTTCCACTATATCAAAACGAAGCAGCCTTTTGTCACGATGAAATACGCAATGACCATGGATGGAAAAATCGCCACCTGCAGCGGAGCATCAAAATGGATTACTGGCGAAGAAGCCAGAAACCACGTTCACCAGCAGCGCTGCCGCCACCGGGCAATCATGGTTGGAGTTGGTACGGTTCTTGCCGATGATCCCCTTCTTACCTGCCGGATTGAAGGAGGCCGCAGCCCTGTACGGATTGTCTGTGACAGCCATTTAAAGACTCCTCCATCTTCACAGCTTGTTGCAACTGCCCTTTCTTTTCCCACTATCCTTGCTACTTGCTGTCAGGATCAAAGCAGACAGGAAGCATATATAAAAAAAGGCTGCAAAGTACTGACACTTCCGGAAAAAAATGGACATGTAGATCTTAGAGAATTGATGCACGTCCTGGGAGCCATGGAAATTGACAGCGTTTTGCTGGAGGGAGGCGCTGCTCTCCACTGGTCGGCTTTGGAAAGTGGAATTGTCCAAAAAGTGATGGCTTATGTATCGCCGAAGATATTTGGCGGAAATTCTGCCAAATCTCCTGTAGGCGGAAAGGGCGTTGACCTGCCAGAACAAGCCGTTTATTTAAAAACAAAAAATGTAACCCGGCTGGGAGATGACTTTTTGATTGAAAGCGAGGTGTGCCAGAATGTTTACCGGAATCATTGAAGAAATCGGAACCATTGAGCGGATCCAAAAGGGAATCCACTCTGCCGTCCTTTCCATCCGGGCTAAGATTGTAACGAAAGATTCCAAAATCGGCGACAGCATCGCTGTTAATGGCATTTGTCTGACCATTACCGCCTTTTTTCCCAGTGGGTTTACCGCTGATGTGATGCATGAAACCTTAAATCGGTCGGCACTGGCCAGCTTAATCCCTGGCAGCCTAGTAAACTTAGAGCGGGCCATGGCAGCTAATGGACGTTTTGGCGGTCACATTGTAGCCGGACACGTAGACGGCACAGGAACTGTTAAGCAGATTCAAAGAGATGACAATGCCTTATGGTACACCATCTCTGCGCCTTTGTCCATTACCCGGTATATTGTGGAAAAGGGATCCATCGCCATTAACGGGATTAGCCTGACTGTAGCGGCAGCAGAGGCAGCAGAGTTTCGTATTTGTGCAGTTCCCCATACCATGGCAGCAACTACTTTAAACCAGCTAAAGCCAGGAGATCTGGTAAATTTGGAAACTGATATGATTGGGAAATACGTTGAACGTTTTTTACATTTTCCTTCTGACGAAATGTCTGATACAGAACCTCTGAACCTGAAAAAACAGCCTGAAAACCAGCCGTTAACCAGAGAATTTCTGATGAAACATGGTTATGAAGCAGGCAGATAGGCTGCAAAGCTTGTTTGTTCCTGAATTTTAAAAAATGTCTTTACCATTTTAGAACAAAGAGTCCGATTCATCGGACTCTTGCGCCGGAGCGCGTCTGCGTCAGCAGACAGTTTCCTTAAGCGCGAAGTGCGCATCCCCCGGAGGGTTTTTGCTTTATAGGAATTTCCTTCCTATAAAGCAAAAAACCTATCCGATTAGAAAAGGAGAAACGTATATGTGTGAATTTGATCCCATTGAGAAAGCCTTAGAAGATTTAAAAAATGGAAAAATTATCCTGGCAGTAGATAACCCGGATCGGGAAAATGAAGGGGATTTTATCTGTGCCGCCCAATTTGCAACTACGGAAAATATTAATTTCATGGCAACCTACGGAAAAGGCCTGATCTGTATGCCCATGTCTGAAAGCTATGTCCAAAAGCTGCAAATCCCTCAAATGGTAACACAAAACACTGATAATCATGAAACTGCTTTTACAGTTTCTATTGACCATGTTAGCACTACCACCGGAATTTCCGCTGCTGAGCGTTCCATTACTGCTATGAAATGCGTGGAGGAAAATGCAAAGCCAGAGGATTTCCGCCGGCCTGGTCATATGTTTCCTCTGCTTGCCAAAAAAAATGGAGTTTTGGAGCGCAACGGCCATACGGAAGCCACTGTGGATCTTTTGCGGTTAGCCGGATTAAAAGAATGCGGCCTGTGCTGCGAAATTATGAGGGAAGACGGGACCATGATGCGGACAGAGGAATTAGCCAAACTGGCAAAACAGTGGAATATGACATTTATTACTATACAGGATTTACAGACTTACAGGAAACGCCATGATATCTTGGTTGATCGGGTAGCCACTACGAAAATGCCTACAAAATACGGACAATTTACTGCTTATGGCTATGTAAACCGTTTAAACGGGGAACATCATGTGGCACTGGTAAAGGGGGACATCGGAAACGGAGAACAAGTGCTGTGCCGGGTTCATTCAGAATGCCTCACCGGCGATACCTTTGGTTCCCTCAGATGCGACTGCGGCCAGCAGTTTGCCGCCGCCATGAAAACCATTGAAAAAGAAGGAAGGGGCATCCTTTTGTATATGCGTCAGGAAGGACGGGGAATCGGTCTTATCAATAAACTGCTTGCTTATGAACTGCAGGAAAAAGGAATGGATACCTTAGAGGCCAACCTGGCATTAGGGTTTGGCGGAGATGAACGGGAATACGATATCGGCGCACAAATACTCCGCGATTTAGGGGTAAAAACCCTTCGGCTTCTTACTAATAATCCAGATAAAGTATATCAGCTTTCTGATTTCGGGATGCAGATCACAGAGCGGATCCCCATTCAGATGGATGCCACAAAAGAAGATTTGTTTTACTTAAAAACCAAACAGAAAAAAATGGGACATATCCTGTATTACAATTAAATAAAAACGAAAAGGAGAAAACTGCTGTGAAAACGTATGAAGGAAATCTGGTATCAAAAGGGATTAAGATAGGCATTGTTGCTGCCCGTTTTAATGAATTTATTACTTCCAGGCTGGTAAACGGCGCTATGGACGGGCTGATCCGCCATGATGTAAAGGAAGAGGATATTCATGTGGCATGGGTGCCGGGAGCATTTGAAATTCCCCTGATCGCATCTAAAATGGCAAAAAGCGGAAAATATGACGCTGTCATTTGCTTAGGGGCTGTAATCCGCGGCAGCACCAGTCATTATGACTATGTATGCAGTGAGGTTTCAAAGGGAATTGCCTCTATATCCCTGTCAGCCGGCATTCCTGTTATGTTCGGTGTTCTGACCACTGAAAATATTGAACAGGCAATCGAACGCGCTGGAACCAAAGCTGGAAATAAAGGTTATGACTGCGCCCTTGGCGCAATTGAAATGATCAATCTGATCCGGGAATTAGAATCATAAGTAAAAAGAGTCCGGCAATGGTAGCTACTCATAAAACAGTATCAATCAACAAACTGAAATAGGGTAGCTGCTAAACACAAACTAACATTTTAATGAGCAGACACATTTATACAGAAGATAAAGAAGGGGGCTGTCGCATTAAGAAAGATGATACAAGATAAGCTAGAGGGTAGTATATGTTTTACTTAGTGCGACACCCCCTTCTGTACATCCTCCCTGTTCAATCATAATCTACATCGTACTCGATAATATTCCCGGAAACTGCATCAATAGTATAGTCGTACTCTGTTCTGCCGGAATAGAATTCAATTTCATATTCCACTCCACCGTCA
>JAAWIS010000072.1 GCA_022796475.1 Lachnospiraceae bacterium
AAAAAAAAGTCTACACTAAACAGTCTGGAAAACACAAAAAACAGATCCGATTTCTGAGCTTGCAGAATCAGAATCTCATGCATCTGCAGAATTTAATTTGGCTGAAAACCAGAAATATTTGGGAAGGATGAACCAGCCGGAAAGCCAGGCTCAAGACAGCTTAAATGATATGGACAGCAAGGAGCAGGAAAAGACGGCCTCTGAACATGGAGCGGATGAATCTGGGAGGGGATCCTTTCCTGTGCCTGAGGAAAGGATCCAAAAGCAGCCTTTTTTCAGCCGGATCAAAAGTCGGATTTATTTCATAAAAGAGTGGATCTTATCAATGATTCGGAAAATTCAGTGTTCAATCCATTCAATTTGTGGTAAACTAAAACAGGCAGGGGATCGAATTTTTTGGATTAGAGCCAAGTGGGAAGCCGTCTGCACATTTATTCAGGATCCGGCCAATCAGAAATCAGCAAAGTTAATTCTAAGGCAGATAAAAAAGATATTCCAATATCTGCTGCCCAGAAAAGGAAAGGCAGCGATTACATTTGGAATAGAAGATCCTTACCAAATGGGGCAGATACTCTCAGCAGCCAGTATTCTGTATCCCTTAATCCATAATCATATCAGTTTGTGTCCAGTATTTGATCAGAAGGTATTGGAGGGAGAAGTGCATATCCGGGGTCATATTCGATGGGGCGTGCTTTTCGGATATGGGCTAAGGCTTTTACTGGATGGAACGATAAGAAAACAGATCTGGAATTGGATTGGGCCCTCGAAAAAAAGGAAACGGGGAAATCCCATTGCAACATAAAAGAATAAACAGAAACGAAAAGCATGAGTTTAGGAGGTTCTTATGGCAGATAACCATTTTTCATCAACAATAGACGCACTTTTTAAAGGCATGGATCGGTTTGTTACCACAAAAACTGTAGTAGGAGAAGCGGTTAAGATTGATGATGCTATTATTCTGCCGCTGGTGGATGTGTCCTGCGGCATGGCAGCCGGAGCATTTTCTGATAACGGCAAGAATAAAGATAATGGTGCTGGAGGGATGAGCGCAAAAATGACGCCGAGTGCAGTGTTAGTGATTCAAAACGGCACAGCAAAACTGGTCAGCGTCAGAAATCAGGATCCTATGACCAAAGCATTGGATTTAGTTCCAGATCTGGTAAATAAATTTGTAGGCGGTCCAAAAGGGGCAGGTGAGATTTCGCCAAAGGCCATGGAAGCGGCAGAAGAAATTGCAAAAGGAAAGGAATAGATTAAGATCAGATTGCATAGGATATCCTATAAGGACAAAAAGAAGGAGTATCCTGGTGAAACGATTGTATGGCTTAATGCTGTTTAGCTTTAGTTGTGGTATGGTTGTCCTTCTGTTCATTCCGGTAACGCTGACCACATTGATTTTTATTGTTGCATGCTTAATTGTAGGATATAATTTGTTTTGCTGCTGAATTTTAAGGGGAAAATTCCATTTAAAATTGATTCTGGCTTCAGTCTGCAAAAGTCTGGAGCCTTTATTAAAGAGAGGAAGACTGTAAAAGAGCTTCCTCTCTCGTTATGTACAAATATCTTTACATGAATAATACACTGAAATCTATAGGAAAGCTTATTCACAGAGAGCCAGAGCCATTTGTATCATAGCATCAAAACCAGATTCCCGTGTTTCATTTGAACAATCCGATCCGGTAAAAACGAGATCAGATATGGTACATAGAGTAAGGGCACGTTTTCTTGCTTTGGCAGCATTTAAATAGAGGGCAGCCGATTCCATTTCAACAGCCAGTATGCCCATATCAGCCCATTTTTTCGTATCGGATTTGTCATAGTAAAAAGCTTCCCCGCAAAACAGCGGTCCCCCGTAAGCAGTAATATTATGTTCTCTGGCATAGGCCATTGCCTTTTCTGCAAGGGAAAAGTCGGCAGTGGGAGCGATGGTGCCAGGAAGATGAAACAAAGCGGGATAGCTGCTGTCTGTACTGGAAGATATGCCGATTACAAGATCCATCAGGTTTAAAAAGGGCTGGAGTCCGCCGGCAGAACCCACACGGATAATCGTATTAACATGATAAAAATTGAATAATTCATAAGAATAGATGCTCATGGAAGAAGTTCCCATTCCACTGGCCATTACCGATACTTCCTTTTGCTGATAGGTTCCGGTATACGCATACATTCCGCGGATTTGATTTACCAGTCGCGGATGTTCCAGATAGTGTTTTGCGATATAGCTTGCACGGACAGGATCCCCAGGCATTAATACAAAAGGGGCAATTTCCCCCTGCTTTGCTGAATTGTGCATCGTTGGAGTATTAAGCATATTTAACCTCCTCTGGTGCTTGGATGCCGCCTATGGCCTGATAGTAGGTTTCCTGGTAGAGCGTTTCATCAATATCATATGCAGTTTCAATATAAAAGAAGTTATCCCACTTCGAAAGTTCCCGCTTCGTCCAAAGCCGTCTGTCCCATAAAATCATTCCCCGGGATGCCGTAT
This sequence comes from Lachnospiraceae bacterium, assembly GCA_022796475.1. Classification (GTDB taxonomy): domain Bacteria; phylum Bacillota; class Clostridia; order Lachnospirales; family Lachnospiraceae; genus Caccovicinus. The sequence continues at coordinate 2,486 of JAAWIS010000072.1, forward strand.
CAGATGTGTCAATGGATATCAGGATTTTTTTCGTTTTTATCATCTGAGGACAGAGAAATGCACACATGGCTGCTGTATCAATGGTTCCGCGGAAATGAAATCCGCCCTTATCATCAGAAGTTGCCTGTTCAATGTAGTCTAAAATTTCAGCAGCATAGTTTCCCTGGGGAGTATTCAGCGTCCTCAGTCTGTCTAACGTTTTATCAGTAATATTCGTTTTTCCCCCATAAGCAATATCTAACCCTACCGTTGTAAGGTTTAGGCCGGAAGAATAGACAATCCGGGCAGCCTCAGGATCTACGTATAAGTTCCATTCGCTCATTGGGGAATCTCCAGTGGCACAATAGAAAGCAGCTTCAGAAAAACCGTAAGAGCCGCCTAAATGATAAACTTTTTTGATAAGAGGTATAATTTCTGGTTTCAGCATAATTGCCAGTGCCAGGTTGGTTAAAGGGGCAGTACACACCAGCGTAACTTCTCCGGGATATTTCATTACTTGTTCAATGATCATAAGGGCAGCCGGAAGTTCACTGACCCGGGTTTGAGGTTCAGGGAAAAAATGATTTCCCAGCCCGTCCTCCCCATGGGAGTAAGGATCCTTTGGATGGCTGCGGATCAGAGGGTGAAGCATCCCTTTTGCTACCGGTATATCCGTTCGGTTAAAATGTTCTAATACTTTCAGGGCATTTTTACTGGTGATGTCGCTGGTCAGATTCCCGCTTTCCGTGGTAACAGCCAAAAGTTCAACGCCGGGATGTGTAAGGGCCATGACCAGGCATACAGAATCATCCGTGCCCGGATCACAGTCTAAAATCAGTTTTTGTTTTGTGAAAGTCATAAGCTGTATTACTCCTTTTTTCGAAAAACAATCATATTTTGTTACAGAAAACAATTGAAAATTGGTGAGAAGTAAAACACAGCATCATATCGTTAGTTCCCTTTTGGTTTAGAAGTCGTATTCCGCACAATAAGGGATGGGGAAAAGAAATAATCTTTATGGGGTTCTTCCGGAAAATCCATGCGGTGCAGAAGGATTTTACAAGCTTTTTTTCCCATCAGCTCAGAAGGCTGGTTTATTGTAGTAAGAGAAAGGTTCATATAGTTGACAATTGGATTGTTGTCAAAACCTACTATCGATAAATCTTCCGGAATACGCAGCCCTAAATCAGTAGCAGCCTTATTGACTCCAAGGGCCATCATGTCATTGCAGGCAAAAATAGCAGTGGCATGATTAGAAATTAACTGGGCTCCGCCCTGTTCGCCGGATCCAAAGTGATAATTCCCTTCATAGATCAATGATTCATCGATTTCGATTCCGGCTTCCGATAACGCTTCTTTGTAACCGGACAACCGCCGGCTGGCGCCGAATTCTGTCAACGGCCCGGTAACACATCCAATTCGCGTATGTCCCAATTGCAATAAATGGGTAGTGGCAAGATAGCCTCCAAGATTATTATCAATGGTGATAAAGTCATGGAACAGATGGAGCACAGCCCTGTCAACTAAAATATAGGGAATCCCGCAGCTTTCCAGTGCTTTTGAAAGCTCCACATATCCGTGGCCGTCATTAATTTTGCTGGGGGGGATGACTACAATTCCATCGATTTTCCGCTTTACGAATTCGTGAATATATGAAATACATTTTTCTACATTCTCATTGGAGTTGCAGAAAAAAACGCTGTATCCCTGAGTCTGGGCATACATTTCCACACCAGAAGCAATGGATGACAAATACATATTTGTTAAATCAGGCAGGATTAGGCCAATGGTAAATGTTTTTTGCGTAGCCAGTGAAACTGCGATTTGATTTGGAGTGTAGTTTAATTCATGTGCGATTTGTAAGATCCGGTTTTTGGTTTCCATGGAAACCCGGTTTTCTTTCTTATTGAGAACCAATGAAACGGTAGTATGGGATACGCCTGCACGTTCTGCAATATCCCGTATGGTATACTTTTTTGCCATTATTAGTACTCCTTTATCCTGAAGTTTACCGTGTTATCAAAACTTACCATTATTATGACACAGTTTCTTCGATTCTGTCAATATTAAAAAGAAAAATAAGTTGAATTTCACAAAAAAATAAAAAGAACAAATAAATACTTGACAAATTTATGAATAAGCCGTTATACTTTAATTGAAAATTGGTGATTAAGTATTAATTTTTTTTGCAGCTTTGGTAACACGGTAAACTAAAATGGAGGTAATTACTATGAAAAAAAACTGGACATCCTATCTGGCAATATGTTTAGTGTGTTCCTTGATTGGCGGATGTGCTCCTTCAAGGAATACCAGGGCCGATGAGAAGGAAGCTCCTTCTGCATCTGCTGATAATTCTGCTGAAACCGTTTCGGAAAAAGCAAAAGAAGATTCAATCCCGATTACAATGTGGTTTTGGGGTTCTACCCCGGAACAGCAGGAGGTGCTGAAAACTTCCCTGATTGATAAGTTTAACAGGGAAAACCCAGGGTATCATCTGGAGGTGGAATACCGTTCCAGTGTAAATAATGATGTGCGGGTTGCGATTTCAGCGGATCAGGGGCCGGATATCCTTTATGAATCTTCTCCTGGATTAGCTGCCACATATATTGAAGCAGGCAAATATGCAGATTTGACTTCTTATGCTGAAGAATACGGGTGGAAAGACCGTCTTTTGGAACCAGCCTATAATAGCTGTACATTTGATGGAAAATTGTATTTAATACCCATGGGGCTGGATGTATTGGGAATGTTTTATGACAGCAGGACATTGGAAGAAAACGGCTGGAGTGTACCGGATACCATTGAAGAAGTAGAAAGCATTATGGATCAGGCAATGGAAAAGGGAATGTATGCTTCCTTAAATGGCAATGCTACCTGGAGAGCGAATAACGGCGACTATGTAACCATGTTTTTAAACAACTGGGCAGGCCCGGAAAACGTTTATCAGGCATTGATGAATGAACAGGATTGGAATAGCGAAGCGCTGACGGCAGCCGTTGAAAAATCGGCAGAGTGGTATCAAAAGGGATATTTGTGCAAAGACTATATTGCCTTGGGGCGGAATGAGGCTTTGCAGATGATGGCAGATGGAAAGGCGCCTTTCCATTTTGGAACCTCAAAATCCTTCCAGTTTGCAGTGACATTTTATGAGGGAGAACGGGGAGGCGATTTAAAATTTATGGCGCTGCCTCCGGGAAGGGAAGGAGTTTCTAAAAATTATGCAATGGGATGTACCGGCGTTCTTGGAATTAATGAAGCTTCTGAACACAAAGATATATGTGCCAAATTTTTGGATATGCTGATGACGGAAGAAACAGTTGGGGATTTAAGTAAAGACTGGCCGGGATACTGGTATTGTCCGCTGAAAACATTGGATCAGATTGATACCTCTGACTACAATGTTTATTCCAAAAATGCCATGGATGCAATTTGTGAAGCAGTAAAGTCTATTGACAGCGGAAAATTTGGGTATTTTGCATCCTCCTGTATGCCGCCTCAGACCTTTGATGAATTTGTTAATATTGAAGTTGTATGGTTTGGCGATGAAAATCCAGAGGATTATATGAAGAAAGTGGATGGAATTTTTGAAGCAGAATATGAAAAAGGGATGGTTCCTCCGATTCCTCCAATAATAAAGTAATCATACAGCCATTTGCTCTGCGCGCCTGCCTTTTGGCACGCAGAAACGAATCTGTGCTCTTGGAATCTGACAAAATCAGGCGCTGTGAAACTCCGGAAATATATGAATGGGAAAGGAGGAGAGAAGTTTGAAAAAAAAGATACCATATTATCTGATGCTTATGCCTGCAGTTGCATTAAGCCTGTTTATTGTTTTAGTGCCTGCAGTAAATACGGTGATTTCTTCCTTTACAGATTGGAACGGGATTTCAGAGGAACGGACGTTTATCGGCTTTCAAAACTATAATGATTTGCTGAATGACTCCGTATTTATAAAAGCATTTTTTAATAATTTAAAATGGCTTGGCATGTTTCTTACAGTTCCGGTTTTAATGGGGCTGATTGCAGCTGGATTTCTTTTATATAAAAGAAGAAGCAGGAATTTTTATCAGGTGATTTTTTTGTGCCCATATGTAATTGCGCCTGTGGCCAATTCCCTTTTATGGCTGACTATGATCTATAATCCGGTATCCGGCATTATGGGGGTGCTGGGGCTGCAGTCGCCGCTGGTTCAGAGAGAAACGGCGCTGGCTGGTGTAGCTGCAGTAGATATTTGGCATTATTGGGGATTTTTGGCAATTATTTTCTTTTCTGCATTAAGGCAGACGCCTATGGATCAGGTTGAGGCAGCTTTGGTGGAAGGGTGCAATGGTTTCCAATTGTTTCGCTATATTTATTTTCATTCCATGCTCCCCACTTTCCGCTTAATGATGATTATGATTGTAATTAATTCCTTTCGTACATTTGACTATATTTATCTTTTAACAAGAGGAGGTCCGGCACGGGCAACGGAAACATTGGCTACCCTTTCCTATAACCTTGCATTTGGAATGTTCCAGTATGGAAAAGCCTCTGCCGTAGCGCTGATCATGTCTTTTATTGGTTTGGCGGCATCCTGCATTTATGTACACTTCAGCAGATTAGAAGAAATTGAGTAGGAGGGAGATATTATGAGAACGACAAAAAGGCAGAGAAGGATTGCAGCAGTTGTTTTGATGATGTTTGTAGTGCTGTGTATAGCTCCCTTAAGCCTTACTGTATTGAACAGTTTCAAGAAATCTCCTGAAATCATAAGAAATCCCTTATCTGTGTCAATTTCTGCTGGTTTGGAAAATTATAGGAGGGCTTGGAAATACGGAAGGTTTTCCAGCGGTTTTTTAAACAGCATTAAGCTGTGTTCCAGCGCCATTATAACCGCATTAACAGGTGCCGTGTTAGCAGCATATGTGATTGCCAATAAAAAAGTCAGGGGGACATCGGTTATTACCGTTTATTTCCTGGTGGCAATGACCATCCCGTTTCAGTTGTTTTTAGTGCCCCTGTATTCCACATTTGCAAAGTATGGGCTGCTGGGAAATCATTTTGCAGTTGGAATGATCATAGGAGCCTGTAATCTTCCCTTTTCTGTCACGCTGATGAGGACATTTTTTTTAGGCGTACCCAGGGAATTAGAAGAGCAGGCCAGAATCGATGGAGCAGGAACCTGGCAGGTGATCCGCCGGATTATTCTTCCTATTATTTCTCCTGGTATTATTACGGTGGCAATTATTGTAGGGCTTAACAGTTGGAATGAATACCTGCTGACCGCTACCTTTTTAATGGGAGAGAAGAATTTTACGGCTACTATGGGAATGCTTTCTTTGATCAGTGTAAATCTGACAGATCCCGGGACAAACTTAGCCGGGGCTGTCATCTTAATCGGGCCGGTTCTTGCATTTTTCTTAACCATGCAGAAATATTTCATTGAGGGAATTGTAAGCGGTTCTGTGAAAGGATAGGTATGAGTGGGTTTCAAGAAATTTATAAAGAAAAAATCTATTCCGGTGTCTTGGGAAAAATAATTGGGGTTTATCTGGGAATTCCTGTTGAAGGCTGGGATTACGAAGACATCAAAGAAACGTATGGAGAAATTTACAGCTATATCCAGGAGAAAACAGGCGAAACCTTGATTGTAGCTGACGATGATATTTCCGGGACATTTGGCTTTTTTAAAACAGTAGAAGATCTGAATTATGATTTTTCTTTGACTTCCAAAGATATTGGAAATACATGGCTGAATTATATTTTTGAAAACCGGACCGTATTGTGGTGGGGCGGAATTGGAAACAGCGTTGAACATACTGCTTATGATAATTTAAAAAAAGGGATTCCGGCTCCGGAGAGCGGTTCCATTAAGAGAAATGGGCCGGTGATGGCAAATCAGATAGGCGCTCAGATTTTCATGGATGCTTATGCCATGATGTGTGCAGGAGATCCAGAGAAAGCAGTCTGGTATGCCGGGCAGTGTGCCCGGGTATCACACGACGGTTTAGCTGTAAATGCGGCGGAATTTTTGGCAGCATTAGAAGCCATGGCCTTTGAAGAAACACGTTTGGACTCTTTGTTTGACCACTGTATCCGGTATGCCGTTTATCCGGATTTGCAAAAATTAATTGATGATGTGAGGAACATTACTGCCAAAGAAGAAAACTGGCGCAGCGTAAGAGATTGGATAATATCCATTATGGTTATCACCGGTATCCAGGTTCCTGCCCGATTATTCCAAATCACGGAATGGTTCTTGCTTCCATCCTTTGCGGAGGAGATGACTTCCAGCGCTCTCTTATGATTGCAGTATCTTCCGGCTGGGATACAGACTGCAATGCTGCCAATGTGGGATGCTTTAACGGGATACGGCTTGGATTAAAAGGGATTGAAGCAGGTGCTGACCTAAGGGGCCCGGTAAATGACCGGATTTATGTGGTGACAGCAGACGGAGGTTCCTGCGTTTCAGATGCTGTGCTGGAAAGCAGAAAAATTATAAAAGCAGCTCAATTGCGAAACAACTGCACTCCGGATATCCAAACAAAACGTTTTGCTTTCGAATTTTCAGGTTCCCTGCAGGGATTTGGGAAATGCCCCCTGTTTTTACATGAAAATTGTAAGCTTCAGCTTGAAAATCATGGAAACGGTCTGGAAATCAGCCTTGGCTGTCTGGCTTTCGGGTGTTACGGACGTATCAGTACCCCAACCTTTTTGGATCCATCTGAGGTGCAAAACAGGGAAACCGTAGCATCTCCAACTCTTTATGAAGGGCAGGAAATTCAGGTGGCAGTTGTTTCGGATCATGATGAAAATCCGGTTGTCCGTCTGTATATCTGCTACATAGATTCAGGTGATATCCCACATATTTTATACGGCAGGGATCTTGCGCTTCAAAAAGGTACATCCATTTTAAGATGGAAGATTCCCCCTTTCGGAGGGATGCCCATATGCAGAGCAGGATTGGAGTTTAAAAGTGAAAAACGGTTTGATGGAAAGATCCGGTTGGCATGGATGGATTGGGAAGGAGCGCCAGAGTCGTTTCAGCAGGATGGGATTCTTATGAAAAATATGTGGGATACCCGCCCGTTTTGGTCAAAGGCGTTTGTTTCAGGCGCACAGCATTTTGGGCCTAATTTAAATCATACTTACAGTATTTCTCATAATGACGGCAATGGGCTGGCCACCACAGGGACGAAAGATTTTAAGGATTATCTGGTTGCTTCTAAACTGACCTTTAGCCTGCACAAAAAAGCGGGGCTGGTAATAAGGAGCAACGGGCACAGAAGATTTTATGGGGCGGTTGTGGAGAATGGAACCAGATTTTCTATTATAAAACAAAAAGATGATAATGTTAGCTACCTGGCAAGTGCTGAAGTAAAATATCAGGAATTTCAGCCTTATGACATGGAATTGAAGGTAATTCAGAATCATTTAAGCGCTGTTTTTAATGGAGTTACGTTGGAAGCAGAGGATTCTGATGGTTCTTATCTGTGTGGCGGAACGGGATTCCTTATTGATACCGGAACCATGTTTGCTGATGGTTTTAAGATACAGGGCCAGCATGAGAAGGGAGAAATATGAAGTATCTGATCGCCTCCTGCATTCAGGAGGATCGTATTTATACGGGAACCGGCACGCCCGGTAAGAGCGTATTGGGAGGAGCCGGATTATATGCCTATGCGGGGATCCGTCTATTTGAAGAAAGGGTAAAACTGATCTGCAATGTAGAAAAAGGGCATTTCGGGAAAAATGGAGAGTGGTACAGAAGGAATCAAGTTGTTTTGGATGGAATTTGTGAAAGTTTGGAAGATGACGGGGTAACTGTAATTACTTATTTTTCGGACGGAACCAGAAGCGATATGCCCTCTGAAGGTTTGGAAAGGAAGCGGAAACGGAATCCCTCTGTTTCTCAGATTGAAAAGGGGTGCCAGGAAGCAGCAGGCCTCTATCTGTTTCGCCATTTAGACGAACCCTATCTTAGGGAAGTGATCCGATTATCAAAGAAGTATGGTTTTCGGATTATGTGGGAAATAGCAGCAGATGCAGCTACAGAAGCGAACAAAGATATCATTGCAGCACTGGGCAGACAGATTTCCATTTTTTCCATCAATATGCAGGAAGCAGAAAGTCTGCTCTCAACAAAAGAAAAAGCTCAGGTGATCCGTTATTTTCAGCAGGAAGGATTTCCTATGGTATTTTTACGTAATGGAGCAGAAGGCGGATATATGGTATTGCCGAAACAGGTGTTTTTCTGTCCCAGTGTTCCGGGATGCCGGGCAGTGGATACCACAGGGGCAGGCAATGCTTCATCGGCAGCAGTTTTGTATGGAATATGCCAGGGGGAACATCCGGCAATGGCCGGGATTCGGGGAGCGGTTGCAGCTTCTTATGTAATTGCACAATACGGCCCTCCTGCCAAGTTTACCCCCAAAATAAGCGATGAGGCAGAGCGGGCTGTGATAAATATGTATCAAAGACAGGTTTGGAGGAAAGAAGATGGATCAAAAATATGATAATCCCATGCGGAGGCAATTATACAGTATAGAAACTCTTATAACGTCTATCTATCCTGATACAGAAAAAAAGACGAGAACCATTTTATCTACACCAGAAATTTATTCTCTGAAACAGGTGGTTATTACTGGATGCGGTGATTCGTACTGTGCTGCCATGGCAGCAAAACAGGCATTTCGAAAGTTAACCGGATTATCCGTTACAGTGCTGCCTGCCATTGAAGCGTCAAGAATGGAACTTGAGGAAGCAATAGGGCAAATTCCCAATAATCCGCTTATGATCGGAATCAGCAATTCAGGGCGGGTTACAAGAGTGATGGAAGGGCTTATGCGCTTTCGGCAGGCAGGGGCGCTGACCTTAGCAATTACATCAAATCAGGATTCGCCTCTTGCAAAAGAGGCAGAACGGAATGTGGTTCTTTCAATACCAGAATTTGAGAAAGCACCTGGAATACGAAATTATGTTTGCTCCATGCTGGCGCTTTTCCTTTTGGCGATACGGATTGGAGAAGTGCTGGGAAGATACACGATGGATCTGGCGTTTCAGTATCGGAAAGAGCTGGTTGATTCTGTGAAATATTTTAGTCAAAGCCTGAAGGATCAGGAAGAAAAAATTTTCAAAATGGCACAGGAGTTTTCCGATGTGACAAGCGGTGAGCTGATTGCCCAGGGAAACGATGTATCTGCTGCTGTTTTTATTCAGCAAAAAATGTATGAGGCCATAGGCCTTCCCTGCGTTTGGGGGGATAGTGAAAGCTGGTTCCATACCAATAAATTTTTAAGAGATTTTGAACATACTCTTACATTTGTTTATCTATCAAAAGGAGATAAGGGAAAAGAAAGGGTTTTGGAAGCGCTAAAGCGTATGGACTACATGAAGCGAAGCTATATTGTAGTTACGGATGATGAAATCGAATCTAAATATGTTCTTGATACGCCATTGCTGGAGCATGATATCTTTTCTCCGATTGCAGAATTTGGGCCGCCTTGTCTGCTGCTGTCCTATTTAACAGAAATCAAACAGGAAATCTACAGCCGTGGATTTAAGTATCCTTACTGCGATGCCCCTGGGATACCTGGAACAGTGGAAAGCCAGCTAAATATTGTATCGCTGTAATGAATCAAGTGTACTCGTTCAGATTCTTTATGCCTGATAAAGGGTACACGCCATGAAAAAAGGAGGAAAATATGTTCCAGACAGTGAGCTTTCGAACAGTGAAAAATGATGTGGTATGCCTTACAGATTCTATTCGGGAGATTGTAAGAGAAACAGGGGTGGAAGATGGAATTTGTGTGATTTATTGTACCCACACAACAGCAGGGCTGATTACCACTTCCTTTGGCGACCCAAAGGGGCATGAAGATATACAGGATGAGCTGAGAAAGCTGATTCCTACAAGGGTGGATTTTAAACATCAGCATGATACGCCGGAAGATGCGGCAGGGCATGTGAAATCAGCTTTAGTGGGAAGCTCGATTACCCTGTTTGTTGAAAATGGGGAATTATTTATCGGAAATACGAAAGGCGTATATTTTATTGAATTTGACGGCCCCAGGGAACGGAAGGTTATGGTAAAAGTACTGAAAGCGGCATAGACAGTTGTGAATGCAAATGTTGATTGCAATACAGCCGTTCCTTTCAATTGAAATAGGAGCAGCAGATCAGAAAAATAAAAAACGATAAAAACAGGGTGTCCGGATTTCAAACAGACACCCTGTTTGCCATATATTTTGTCAGTAATGAGCCAAATAGGGCTGCCGCACCTTTGGAAAATATCATGATTGAAGATGGATGGAAGAGGATTCTGTTATTTCAAAAAGTCCAACAGAGAAGTCCCGATACATCCTTCTGGCATTTCTACGCCAAAATTATCGGCTACAGTAGCGCCGATTACTGCAAAACTGGATTGATCCGGAAGTTTTCCGGAACCTTTCATGGATGGTGAATACATTAAAAGAGGAACCAATTCCTTAGTATGATCCGTTCCTTTAAATGTTGGATCATTCCCGTGATCAGCGGTAACCATCAAAAGATCCGTTTCTTTCATCCCATTAAGAAAAGCCTCAAGTTTTTCATCGAATGCTTCCAGCTCTTTCCCATATCCTACAGGAAGTCTTCTGTGCCCCCACAAAGCGTCAAAATCCACCAGATTTGTGAAGCAGATGCCATGAAAGTCTTCTTGCTGGATCTGGATGGTCTGTTCCATGCCATGAACGCTGCTTTTTGATTTGTGTGCGTTTGTAATGCCTTCTCCGTCAAAAATATCTGCGATTTTTCCTACACTGATTACATCCAGATTCCGGCCTGCCAGCGCATCCAGAACGGTTTTGCCATAAGGCTTTAGGGCATAGTCATGACGATTGGACGTCCGCTTAAATTCTCCTTTTTTCTTTCCGGTATATGGACGGGCAATTACCCTTCCTACTTTCCATTCATCCCTCATGGTCAGTTCCCTGGCTATTTTGCAGCACCGGTAAAGCTCTTCCAGTCCAAAGGTTTCTTCATTTCCGCATATCTGCAGTACGGAATCAGCAGACGTATAGACGATCATGTGTCCGGTTGCGATTTCTTCCTCTGCCAGTTCATCCAGGATTTCCGTTCCGCTTGCAGATTTGTTTCCGATTATCTTATGACCCGTCTGTTTTTCAAGTTCTTCTAAAAGTTCCTTTGGAAATCCGGTTTCTGTAAAAGTCTGGAATGGCTTTGTGATATGAAGTCCCATCATTTCCCAGTGACCAGTCATAGTATCCTTTCCTGCACTTGCTTCAGCCAGCCTTCCATAATATCCCTGGACTGTTTTTGTTTCTTTGGCATGTGTCAGAGGATGGAGATGCCCAAGGCCTAATTTCATCAGGTTTGGGATTTGGAAGGGATCCATATGCTGATCAATATGCCCTAAGGTATCACAGCCTTCATCCCCATATTCTGCTGCATTTGCCATGGCGCCAATTCCCAATGAATCAATTACAATAATAAAAATCCGTTTATATTTCATATACTGCTCCTTTATTTCTGAAGGCAGGCTTCCAAAGCAACCTGCATCATAGCTCCAAATGATTTTTGACGTTCCTCTGCGGAGATGGTCTGGCTGGTTGTAAAAGAATCAGAAATGGTCAGAAGGCAGGCAGCTTTCTTTTTCAGGACCGATGCATTGTGAAAGAGAGCAAAGCTTTCCATTTCTACACAAACACACTGATGCTTTCGGTAAATGTCCTGAAAAGTATCGGTGTTTGGTTCTGTATAAAATACATCGGAAGAATGTATTTTTGCCAGATGAAGCGGAATTTGCAACTGATTTGCAGCTTTCATAATCTGGCTGTTTAGTTCCGGATCAGGGTATAAGGTATCTCCCTGGAAGCCGTTTTGTGTTTTGGCAAAACTTGACTCACTCCAGGCGCTCTCTGCAAGCACAATATCATATAGCTTCAGGTCCCGGGAATAGGATCCGGCGGATCCAATGCGGATGATGGATTCCACATCATACTTTGAATACAGCTCATAGGAATAGATCCCAATGGAAGGCATCCCCATTCCACTGGCCATAACGGTGATTTCCTTATCCTTGTAAGTTCCTGTAAAGCCAAGGATATTTCGTACCTGATTAATTAATTTCGGATTTTGGAGATAGTTTTTTGCAATAAACTCAGCTCTCAGCGGATCGCCTGGCATAAGAACGATTTTTGCAATCTCCCCTTTTTCTGCCTGGATGTGTGGTGTTGGCATATTTGGTACCCTCCTGTCGTTTTCCTGCAATTTTAAGTATCCATGCTTATTCTTATAGAATAGCACAGAACCCTTTATTTTGAAATGTTTTTTTGCAGGAAAACACAAAGCCAAATTCCATCCTGCATGTTTTGTCAGATAGAATTTGGCCGGGAGAAAATCAGGTATTGCTCTTTTTCATCGAGTGAATCAGTACCAGAAGGCTTTCAAGTTCCTGTTCGGTTAATTCCGGAAGAAGGGAGATGATCTTAGTAGCCGTCAGTGAAAGCTCAGAAGTGCTTTCATCAAAAAATTGACACAGTGTAATCTCAAAAAAATCGCAAATGGCTTCTAAGGTATCAATAGATGGTTTTATGATTCCGGAGGATACTTTATTAATATAATTATTGCATTTTCCAATATTTCGGCTTAAGTTATATTCAGAAATGTCTTTTGCCATGCGGAGAGATGTAACACGTTCGCCAATATAGTTTTTCTTCAATTTAATATCCTCCTGCAAGCCTTGATGTATAAGAGATTTTTAATCTATTACAAATAGTATAAGGGGAAATTCCTGTAATTTATTCGTTTTTAAATCTTGGTTTTTAATTACTTTCAAGATTTTAAATCTTTAAATTAAAAAATAGCCGGAAAGTAGTTCTTTTACCTAAAAATAGCTGAAACGTTGTTCTTTTGCCCAAAATATGGTATGCTTTAGCAAAGAAATGTTAAAGGGGGATGAAGATGGAGTATCAGCATGGGGGAGATATCTACAGCCAGGAAATCTTGTGGGATTTTTCAGCAAATATCAATCCTTTAGGAACTCCCCGGGGGGTAAAGGAGGCGATCTGCAAGGCAGCAGAAAACTGTGTCTGTTATCCGGACAGCAGAAGCCGCAGTCTGGTAAAAAAGCTGTCATCTTTTCACCAGATTCCGGAAACGGCCATAATGTGCGGTAATGGGGCAGCAGACTTGATTTTTCAGATTGCTTTTGCAGAACGTCCGAAACAAGGATGGCTGTTAGCCCCAGGCTTTTTGGAATATGAACAGGCGTTAAAAGCCGTAGATGCTCATACTCGCTTTTTTTTTCTTCAACGGGAAGAAGGGTTTTATTTGAACGGCAGCCGTTTGATTCATCAACTGTCCAGGGATCTGGAGGAGCTGCATGAATCAAAGAATGGCAACAGGGAAAAATACGGAAGCAAGCTCTTATTTTTATGCAACCCCAATAATCCGACTGGACAGACAGTTAAAAAAAGTGACCTGCTGAAATTAGCAGTATTTACCAAGGAATTCAATATAAGGCTTGTTATTGATGAATGTTTTCTGGACTTTTGCGACAATTGGAAAATCGATTCCTTTATTCAAAATTTATGGGAATTTCCTCATGCAGTTGTGTTAAAAGCGTTTACAAAGCGGTATGGTATGGCTGGAGTCCGTTTAGGATACTGCCTTACCATGGATTCTGATTTGTTGGAGCGGATGGAACGGATCCGCCAGCCCTGGAGTGTGTCAAATATTGCCCAGGCCGCAGGGGAAGCTGCTTTAAGGGAGCAGGAGTATTTAGAACAGACGGATTTGGTAATAAGAGAGGGAAGAAAGCAGTTAACAGAAGGATTAAAGGAGCTTGGCTTTTGGGTTTGTGATTCCCAGTCCAATTACGTGCTGTTTCAGGATCTGAGAGATCATATAGAGGAAGGAAGCCTGTATTTTAAGTGCAGACAGCGAAAGCTTCTGATTCGTTCCTGTAAGAATTTTAAGGGGATAGACGGGAGCTATTACCGGGTTTGTGTAAAAACGAAAGAAGAAAACAGGATACTTTTGCGTATACTGAAGGAATGTTTGGAGGAAGAAGGAAAAAGGGGTTAGAACCCCAAATATTTGATTCGCAAAAGGATGGATTGATTCGAATTAACAGGGAAGGGATGAAACAATGGAGCTGTACCGGATTATTCTTGTAGATGATGAGGAAGAGGTAAGGAAAAGCATTATAAAGAAAATAGACTGGGAACATACAGGGTTTCAGGTAGTGGGGGATGCAGAGAACGGGCAGGAAGCGTTGGAAAAAATTGAACTGCTGGAACCGAATGTGGTGTTAACGGATATCCGTATGCCTTATATGGACGGCCTGACTCTGGCAGAGCGGATTCGGCAGAAATATCCCTCGATAAAGATTATTATCTTTTCCGGTTTTGATGATTTTGAATACGCAAAGCAAGCCATCAAGTTAAATGTAATTGAGTATATCTTAAAACCGGTTAATGTTGAGGAATTAACAGCCATCCTGAAAAAAATCAAGCATACGCTTGATGAGGAAATTGCACAGCGGAGAAATGTGAACCTTCTTCGGGAGCATTACCGGAGAAGCCTTCCTATTATTCGGGAGCAGTTTTTAAATGACATGCTTCACCGCCCCATAAAAGAAGATGTGATTGCCGCAAAGCTCTGGGACTATGATGTGGATATTTTAGGGGCGAAAAAGTGGGCAGTTGCAGTAGTTGAAGTAGAAGAGGGGGAAATCGGAAAAGAGCAAAACTTATCGCTTCACCGGGAGCAGGAGCTGATCCCTATTTCCGTGCGCCAGCTAATGGGAGAAATGCTGAGGCGGTACTGCCGCATGGTGCTGTTTACTTCTCCAATGGAAATGGAACAGGTATTGATTGCTGCTATTGATGAGGGCAGTACTCAAACCGGACTGATTACCATATTAGGAGATGTGTGCAAGGAAGCAAAACGGATTTTGGAGGTGCCCATAACAGTTGGCATCGGTCATGGATGCAGCAGTCTGACCGATATTGGCTCTTCTTACCGTTCAGCAGTAAATGCGTTGGGATATAAAGCGATTGTTGGCACAGGAAGCACGATTTATATTAATGATGTGGAACCGGTAAACCCTGGCAAGCTGGTTTGGGAAAGCCGGGATGAGGCTCAATGGATCGCTGCTGTTAAGTTTGGCCCTGAAGAAAAAATTCAGAGGTCTGTTAAAAAAATTTTGGAGCGGATGGAGCAGGCAAAGGTTCACGCCAGCCAGTATCAGATTTTTATGCTCAGCATCGTAAACAACATGATGCAGATGATTCAGCAGTATGATTTGGAACTGGCAGAAATACAGGGCAGCGAAAGCAGTTTTCCAGACAGCCTGGGGAAGACCTTAAAACGGGAAGAATTTGGAAACTGGCTGTTAAAAACGGCTCTTTGGGTGAATCAGGCAATGAATCAGGAACGGGAAAGTTCTATGAAACAGTTGATTCAGGAAGCGAAGCGGTATATTCTGGAAAATTATCCGGATCCAGAGCTTTCGGTGGAAAAACTTTGCCGCCATCTTCATATGAGCCCCGCTTATTTTTCTACGATGTTTAAAAAAGAAACGGGACAGGCGTATACTGCCTATTTAACGGAGGTTCGCCTAAAAAGGGCAGTGGAACTGCTGAATAAAACGGATGATAAAACGTATGTGATTGCAGCGAAGGTGGGATATCAGGAGCAGAATTATTTCAGCTATGTATTTAAAAAGAAATTTGGAATTTCCCCTTCTAAATACCGGGGAGCGAAATAATGGCGGAAAAAAGGCAGGAACAGATTATTTCCAAAATGGGAATTCGATATTCTATTTTTATTTATTTTACCATAACAGCCCTGATTGCGATTTTGCTGATCGGGCTGTCTATGTATGATCGGTTTTCAAACCAGCTTACAGAGGCAGTGCAAAATGAAAACCAAATATTAATGACTCAGGTAAACCGGTCAGTAGATGCGTATCTGCGCAATATTATGCGTCTTTCTGAAACTCTTTACTATGGAGCGGTAAAAAATACCGATATTGCCGACGACTCTGTTTTTGGACAAATGAAGCTTTTGTATGACAATAATGATGATTCTGTAGAAAATATTGCACTGTTTTCTAAGGATGGGGAACTGATTACTGCTGTTCCGGCTGCCAGGCTGAAATCCACAGTGGAGATTAAGGAGGAGAAATGGTTTCTGGAAGCTTTGGAAAAGGCAGAAAACCTTCATTTTTCCATCCCTCATGTGCAGTACGTATTTGATAATACGGAAACCCAGTATCGGTGGGTTATTTCTGTGTCAAGGGCAGTGGAAATTACAAGAGGCTCTTCTGTCAGCCAGGGCGTATTGTTAATTGATATCCGGTACAGCAGCCTGGAACAGCTTTTATAAGACAATATTAAATATTTGCCATAAGTTTTCCGAAGAAATAGCTT
>JAAWIS010000073.1 GCA_022796475.1 Lachnospiraceae bacterium
CCTCGACGTAGCAACCGCTACGCCTTCGTTTGTGGAGCAGCACTCTCAGAAAAATATTCGGCGGAATTTTACCATATATGAACCAGACAGAACACTAGTCACATGTAAAGACAGAAAAAACCCCGTGTGTGACGTCACGGGGCTGCTTTCCTTGGATTTTCAAAAAGAGTATTAAAGGATTATTTGTGCATTTCTTATGTCCTTAGTATAGCATAACAGAAATAGAAATGTTTGAATGTTCCTTAAATAGATTATGAAGAAATTCTTAAGAATTGCGGTGTTCTCTTCTGAAAAATCAAGAAATGAAATGCATCACGGAAAATCCTTAAGGATTTGTTTTAACTGCTCCACAGTAAGCACTAGATTGACTCCTGCCGGATTGACTACAAATCCTTTGGAATCTTTAATTAAAAACTGCGGGAGCTGCTTTAAGGTCAGGTTCGACATCCGCATATCCTTTGCTTTGGGACCGGCATATTTGCGAAATTCCGAAAAGTCAGAGTAAATAGGGTGAAAAATATCCCCGTCCTTACTTTTCATAAAAGGTATCCGGATATTTTTCATGGTTACTTTTTCCGGATCCGTATTTTCCTCATCATTAACCGTTTCGATTCCCAGGATAAAATGTGCTTTTACCAGATTAGCAACCATTTCCTCTTCCAGCTCACGAAGCCGGGCCATATCGTGCTTGACTGGACGGCGCAGCTCCTGAACGAAGTATATCATGGTAAGGGTAAGCTGAGGATTCATAATAGGAATTTTAGCAGAATGAATCTTTTCCATATCAGGCTGCTTTACCAGCTCCTCT
This sequence comes from Lachnospiraceae bacterium, assembly GCA_022796475.1. Taxonomy (GTDB): domain Bacteria; phylum Bacillota; class Clostridia; order Lachnospirales; family Lachnospiraceae; genus Caccovicinus. The sequence continues at coordinate 809 of JAAWIS010000073.1, forward strand.
ACTGCAAGGCGGGAGTCCCCTGTGTCATCATGAAAAACTACCATGTTTACATCCAGGGAATACAGGCTGCCGAAAAAGCCCGGACCCTGAGCCTGGGGAATTTTCAGCAGGGCGGCAGGCACCTGCTGTTCATTTAATGTTTTTACGAATTCCTTACAGGAGGCTTCCGATGAAAAAATATAGATTTGGTCGTCAAAGGTTTCTTCATCACAGGCCACATAAGGCATACGGGTAAGCGGAGAAAAAACTGCGTAAAAATCATCCAGCTTCTGAAGTTTTTTGATTATAAATTTGTTATCAATAGACATGTATCGGTTCCTTCCCTATCATTCTCTTCAAACACATTCTAATGCCTGACGAAGAGCCTGGGCCATTTCTTCATATTCAGCATCTGTTAAAAACACTTTGCCAGGGTTCATCTGGAAAATGCCTCCCCATTCATCGCCGCCTTCGTATTTCGGAACAATATGAAAATGAAGATGATGTCCGGTGTCGCCATAAGCGCCGTAATTTACCTTATTGGGATGAAAAACCTGATGGACAGCTTTTGCAACGGCGGCAACATCTGCAAAGAAATCGCTGCGCTCCTCATCTGTCAGTTCAATTAATTCGCTTACGTGTTTATTATGGGCCAGGATCACACGCCCTTTCTTGCTCTGCTCTTTAAACACATATAAAAATCCGGTTTTCATCTGGCATACAGGATATGCAAACTTTGCAGCCAAATCTCCCTGCATACAATATGCACAATTTTGATCTTTCATGCTGATTCTCCTTTCAGTCGGGACTGGAATCTCAGGTACACATGGTCCAGCTATTTCGCTTATACTCTATACTTTATCACGATATGAGGGTAAATTCAATGACAAAAATAGTCAGTTCCGAATATTCTAAAGCAAGGAAGATTGATTTAAGGAAGAAACGGCATGGACCAGGTAAAGCGGCAGATACGCTGCCAGGATGCAAAGGGACTGGGCGTCAGCGGCAAAGGGGTAGGGGTAGCAGTTTTAGATACAGGAGTATACCTTCATCCGGATTTTAAGGAGCGGGTAATCGGATTCCGTGATATTGTCCGCGGGCGGATTACCCCTTATGATGATAATTCTCATGGAACCCATGTTTGCGGAATCATTGGCGGGAATGGGATCGCTTCCGGCAGGCGGTTTGAGGGGATGGCTCCAGGCTGCAATCTGATTGGAGTAAAAGTTTTGGATAAAAAGGGAAACGGATTTGCCTCGGACGTGCTGGCCGGGCTCCGCTGGGTCAGGGAAAACCGGGAGAGGTACGGAATCCGAATCGTAAATATATCGGTGGGATCCTTTAACCGAAAGGTAATGGATGAGGATTCGGCGCTGGTCAGAGGGGTAGATGCAGCCTGGGATGACGGTTTGGTTATGGTAATAGCAGCAGGCAACCAGGGGCCGGAAGAGATGACTATTACCACTCCGGGCATCAGCCGGAAAGTAATTACGGTGGGAAGCTCAGACGATCAGAAAGCAGTTACGGTTATGGGAAATCATATGGTAAATTATTCAGGGAGAGGGCCTACGGCTGCCTGTGTCTGTAAACCAGATATCGTAGCGCCAGGTTCCCGGATTGTAAGCTGCGCCAACCAGGCCGGCCGGTATCAGTTTAAAAGCGGCACCAGTATGAGTACACCTTTAGTTTCTGGTGCCATTGCCCTTCTTCTGGAAAAATATCCGAAGATGACCAATGTAGAGGTAAAGCTTAGGATCCGGGAGCGGGCAGTTGATTTAGGACTTCCCCATAACCAGCAGGGATGGGGGATGCTGGACGTAGAACGCCTTTTAGCTGATTCATGAATGATTTCAGAAACAGTAAGACGAAAATGATAGTCTTCAAAAGAGATTCCGGGAGTAAAGTTTTATTCAAAGAGAGAAGGGCAAATAATAAAAGGGAAGCATCATGGAAAAAAGGATGCTTCCCTTTTTGGGATGACACTGCTACAGATTGTTTAGAGGATGGAATGTGATGGGCATGGGAGCTGACAAGCCGTATTCCCGGCGAATGCGCCGGAACTCAATGGGCAATATCAGCAGTGCCAAAAGGCCGCTGCATACGTTGCTGACTGCCATTACAATACCAGCACTGGTGCTGCCAAATCCGGTAAATTGCTGAAGCGCCCAAAGTACTGGAATCCGGAAGACAAACACCCTGCAAAAGTTCATAAACAGCGTAATTTTTGCTCTGCCAAATCCGTATAAAAGCCCCATAACAGCAGCATTGACTCCAAGGGGGACTGCGCCCAGCGCCTCATAGCGGAAGATATCTGTGATCATCCCGGCAAACTCCAAGTCATTCCCGGCTAAAAATAAAGAAATTGGCCGTAAAAACAGCAGTGACAGACCGGTTAAGACCAGGCCCAGGATCACATTCATCACCAAAGCAATCCAAAATGCCTCCAGGGCCCGCCTGGGCTTTTTTCCTCCCAGGTTCTGGCTGATAATAGCGGAAACACCTTCCTGAAATCCATTTTGAGGGTTGGTGGTCATTCCGCCGATATTATTGGAAATTCCCAAAGCGCCCACTGTAAGCGCACCGTAGACGGTGCTCATTGAATTGACCACCACTTTGCCGAGAGAAAAGGCAATTTTTTCAACAATTACAGGAAAGGATAAACTAAGCATAGGCGCCACAACGATTTTTCGAAAAGAAATTGCCTGAAAGGAAAAACTGAAGGCACTGTCTTTTTGATTTAAATTAATGGCGGCCGCAAGAAAAAGCAGAGCCTGGGAAATAAGAGTTGCAGCAGAGATCATGCTGATTCCCTTTCCAAGTCCGTAAACAAACCAGGCGGTCAGACTAAATTTGACCAAAATGATCATTAAGTTTAGCCAAAATATTCTTCCGGAATTTCCGCGGGCACGCTCAATTGCAATATAAATATTGTTAAAAAATGTAACCACTAGTCCCAGCAGTTCTAAAATGAAATAAGTGCGGCCTTCCAGGATAAATTCCTCCGGAGTATTCATAAGCCTTAAAAAACCGGTAACGTTTGGAAGCAGTACAAGAAGCAGCCCGCCGCCTAACAGTGCGCACAGGGCGAACATGGTGCTGACTCTGTGCTTCACCAGTTCAAAATCTCCGGCACCGTAAGCCTCGCTTACTTTAATACTGGCTCCCACTGCCAGACCGCCGCCGAGGGCTGAAAATGTCAGATTAATCTGTGACAAGTATGCCACTGCTGATACGGCCGAAGGGCTTATATGGGCGGCCATAATGGAATCCAATATCTTAAAAAGCTGATTTAAGCTTTGATACAGAGCCAAAGGAAAGCTGACTGCCAGAACCACCTGCCAGACAGGAGCGTTTAAAGAAAACGTTCGGAATTTTTCATCTTTTTTTGATAATACGGCATTCATTTAGTCCACCTCGTTTCGATTGCTGACTGCTTTTCAATGCAGATGCCAGTTAAAGCTTGTTAGAATCAGTTCTGCTGCAGTGCGATAGGAATATCATGGTTTACGGAAATGCTCTTTTATGATATAACAAAAAAGAACAGGAATATACGGATTTTTCATGATATTTTTAAACATAATACAGATTATTTATGATGTTCTGTTTTGATGAGCAGGAAAGGGATAAGGATGGGAGCAGGAGTCTTAAAGAATAACATTAACCAGTTTACAATTGATTGGCGCAGGCGTGCCGAAGGGTTTGATATGGGACAGTCCCACTATCACCCTTATTATGAGATTTATTATCTTTGTTCAGGCAAATGCCGGATGTTTATCCATGATACCATTTACTATGCAGAGCCGGGGGATATGTTCCTGATTCCTCCATCCAGGCTCCATCGGGCCTTTTACAGCACTGCCGGAGGGGCCAGCCGGTATAATATCTGCTTTGTTCCGGAATACAGTTTTGCTTTTGCCGAACATAATCCCAATGGATTAACGGAGATTTTTTTGCAGCCTAAGCTGTGGATTCACCCTGGCCGGCGGCAGGAACTGGAACGCCTCCTTAGAGGGATGGAGCAGGAGGTTCTCCGGCCGGAGCCGTATTCTGCCCTGCAGGCCCAAAGCCTTTTGCTCCAGCTTCTGATCCTTATCTGGCGGCTGCGGCATCAGGAGCAGCCGCCAGACGAAACTTTAGTGCAGCCGGATGCGGCAATTCAGGAGGCTGTCCATTATATTCAAAGATGCCACAGAGAAACGGTTACTCTGAAATCTGCTGCCGGTATTGCCCATATGAGTCCAGCTTATTTTTCAAAAAAATTTAAGGATGTTACCGGGTTTGGATTTAAAGAATATTTGACGAATGTGCGGATTCAGGACAGTGAAAACCTTCTGTTATCAACTGCTTTGCCTGTAACGGAGATTGCGTTGGCATGCGGCTTTTCAGACGGGAATTATTTTGGGGATGCCTTTAAAAAGGTAAAAGGGATTTCTCCCAATCAGTTTCGAAAGCAGCAGGAATAGGAAGGAACTGGAAGGGACCACTTGAGAAAGGTGAAAAGAAGCTGGAGTTAGGCGGTTCACCTGGAATAAAAGGGATGAATTGACTATTTTATAAAACAATGCTATATTAAAAGGCAGCAGCGCAAACACAGTGTTTGCAGGTAATTTGGAAAGAGAGAAGCAGAAAGGAATTTGTGGCATGCTGTTCAGCTCATTAGTGTTTATCTGGTATTTTCTTCCAGCAGTATTTTTGCTGTATTATCTTGTTCCCTGGAAGCAGGCCAAAAACCTGATTTTACTGACGGCCAGCTTATTTTTTTACGCCTGGGGAGAGCCGAAATATATTCTTTTGATGCTGCTTTCGATTTTCCTGAATTATTTATTTGGCATAAGTCTGGGCGCTTCCAAGGGGAAAGGGAAGAAAAGGCTTCTTTTGATTCTTTGCCTTGGGGTGAACTTAGGGCTTTTAGGATACTTTAAATATTTTAATTTTGCAGCGGAGCTGGGTAATTTCCTTATGGGAAAGGAACAGATAAGCCTAAAAGAAATAAGTCTTCCAATCGGCATTTCATTTTATACCTTCCAGGCATTGTCTTATGTGATTGACGTGTACCGGGATGACATTTCTGTCCAGAGGAATCCATTGTATTTAGCTTTATATATTTCATTCTTTCCACAGTTAATTGCAGGACCAATCGTGAAATACCATGACATTGAAGCTCAGATAGCCAGCCGTTATACGAATCTGACTATGCAGGCATATGGGATCAAGCGGTTTTCTTACGGACTGGGGAAAAAGGTGATTTTAGCCAATACCTTTGCCCAGGCAGCGGATCGGATTCTGGAGCTGCCTGGGGAGGAACTTGGGACAGCCATTACCTGGTTTGGAATATTGGTCTATACACTGCAGATTTATTTTGACTTTTCGGGCTATTCGGATATGGCAATCGGTCTGGGAAAAATGTTTGGGTTTGACTTTATGGAAAACTTTAACTATCCTTATCTTTCTGATTCAATATCCGAATTTTGGCGCAGATGGCATATTTCCCTTTCGACCTGGTTTAAGGAATACTTATACATCCCTCTTGGAGGGAACCGAAAAGGGAAGGTTCGCACCTGCATTAACTTGTTTATAGTTTTTGTTGCCACAGGGCTGTGGCATGGAGCCAGCGTGTCCTTTGTTCTGTGGGGAATTTACTACGGTATTTTTTTGATTGCAGAGCGGCTGTTTTTGGGAAAGTGGCTTCGGAATAATCCGTGGAAATGGGTGAATCATATTTATACCATGCTTGTAGTCGTATTTGGCTGGATGCTGTTTCGGGCGGAGCATATGCGTTTTGCCAAGCAGTGGCTGGTGAATATGCTTACCTGGCGAAAGGGAATCTATCCGATTTTAATGTATGCAGACGGCAGGCTGTTTTTTTGGATGGCAGTAGGAATATTTCTGTGCGGCCCCCTGCAGCATATAGTTCCTTCCATGAAAAAGCGGCTGTACCGCCAGGAGGAGATCGATGGGTGGGATGTAGTGATTATGGCTGTGATTGTATTCTATGCCACCATGCTTTTGGTCAGCAACACGTATAATCCATTTATCTATTTCCGGTTTTAAAATTGGATTAAAGGTTTATTTCCGGGGAGAGCCTGCTTTGCAGAGCATTTAGCTTCAGTAAAGGCAGATGGTTTATTGGCAGAGAGGAGGGGAAAGGATGGCAAGGATGAGGCTCGATATGAAAGGGTGGATGTTTGGCTGTTTTTGGCTGCTTTTAGTGGCGCCTAACTTGATTTGGCCCCTGGTTTCTCCATATATGAAGGAAGAAAATACGGAAAACCGTGTCCTGGCAGAGTTTCCCGAAATCAGCAGGGAAAATTTTCAGGAATATCCAGAAGAGATTGAAGATTATATTAATGATCATGCAGCCTTTCGCAGCCAGTTCCTCAGTCTGAATGCAGGCATAAACTTAGGCCTTTTTCATTCGGTGGATAATACGTCTGTGATCAGGGGAAAAGAAGGCTGGTATTTTTTTGACAATGGGATCAGCGTCCAGGATTACCGGGGCCAGAACTTATATTCGGAAACGGAGCTGGTGGAAATTGTGTCGAAAGTTCTGGAAACGGATGAATATTTTAAAAATCTGGGAGTTGAGTTTGCCATTATTCTGGCACCAAATAAGGAAGGAATTTACAGCGAATATATGCCAAACTGGTATACCAGACTTTCTGATGTGACCCGGTATGATCAGCTTGCGGGCAGCTTACGGGAGTTTACAGATGTTCCCGTCATTGCGCCGAAGCAGTATTTTTTAGAAAACCGGGACAGGCTGTGGTATTTTAAAACCGATACCCACTGGAATGAAGCAGGAGGGTTTGTGGCAGGGCAGATGCTGATTGAAGCGCTGGGAGGAACTCCGGTGTCTGTGGATGATGTGATAATTCCTTATGACTATCGGGGACCAGGAGATTTGGCACTGCTGTTTCATATGCCGGATGCATTTTTAGAAGATTACTTCTGCATCGTCCACGGTTATTATGATGAAGTTGAGGTAGAACTGGAGCGGCCTTTTGGAAATGAAATGCTGGTGCGCACCCGGGCTGAGGAAGCGCCGGATAAGAGAACCATCGCCTTCTACCGGGATTCTTTTGCGTCGGTTATGGTTGAAAAATTCTCCCGGTATTTTAAAGAAGTAGACTATTACCATTGGCAGGCCTTCCAGCCAGAATACCTGGAAGAAAAGCTGCCGGATGTGCTGGTATATGAGATAGTGGAGCGAGATTTTGTCCGCCTTTTGGATGATATGGACAAGATGATGGAGGCAGGGCGCTGAAAATGGATATTATCATCTGAAATATGAAAATGTAAGAAATTCCGTCTTGCCTTTTTTAAATTCCCATATTATACTGTACAAGTTAAAGAAGTGTTAAAAAGGCCAATAAAGGGAGAATAGTGGCTGGATTGCAGGGGAAGTGAGGTAAATTATGAATCTGTATCATATGATTAATTGGTTTTTCATGTTCAGCTTTATCGGATATTTGCTGGAATGTATTGTTCTTACTTATGAATATAAAACACCAGTGGTAAACAGGGGATTTGTCCATGGGCCATTTTGCATTATCTATGGCTTTGGGGCACTTGGGGCGTGTATTTTATTAGAGCCCATTGCATCTCACACCGTTCAGCTTTATTTTGCCACTTCCATTATGGCAACAATAATGGAACTGGTGACGGCCCATCTGATGATCCGCTTTTTTGGCTCTTTTTGGTGGGACTACAGTCACAAATTTTTAAACTATAAAGGGATTATATGTCTGCAGAGCAGTGTTGCATGGGGTTTTTTAGGCATTTTCTTTTTCCGGTTTCTGAATGGGTTTGTCCACAGCACCGTAAGCCGAATTCCGGACATTTACGAGAAATGGACCGCTCTTTTGCTGCTTGGAATGTATCTTTGTGATTTTGCATATAGTACGTATACCCAGATTTACAAAGACGATGAGGATGACGGCCCTATGATTGGGCGGCTTAAAGTAAATTAAATCTGACGTCTGCCGGATGAGAGCTTGTGCATAAGCCTGACAGGCATATCTGACGCTGTCTTCTTTTGATGGCGGGCAGAAAATTTATAATAGGGAAAATTTTGTTAGGAGCAGACTGTGGATGAAACAGCGATTAATTCTGGCATCGGCTTCCCCAAGAAGAAGCCAATTGATGCGTCAAATTGGTTTAAAACCAGAGATTATGCCCAGTATGGCAGAGGAAGTGATAGATGGTTTGGATCCCAAAGCCTTAGTCATGGAGCTTTCCAGGCAGAAGGCAGAGGATGTGGCAGGAAAATACCAGGAAGGCACCGTGGTAATCGGTGCAGATACGGTAGTTTCCATAGATGGAAGGATTTTAGGAAAGCCGTCAAACCACAGGGAGGCTGCAGAGATGATTTGTCTGCTTCAGGGCAGAGTGCATCAGGTTTATACAGGAGTGACGATTGTTTGGAATGGGAGCTGCAAAAAGAAAGTTACATTTGCAGAACAGACCGATGTTTCGGTTTATCCTATGAGCGAGGAGGAGATTTACCGTTATGTGGAAAGCGGTGAGCCAATGGATAAAGCCGGAGCTTACGGAATACAGGGAAAGTTTGCCGCTTATATACAGGAAATTCACGGCGACTATAATAATGTAGTAGGGCTGCCTGCCGGCAGGCTGTACCAGGAGCTGAAAGCATTAGGAGTTGTGGGGGAAGAATATGATTAAATTAATTGCATCTGATATCGACGGAACTCTGGTGCAGGATGGAGAAAATACGCTGAATCCGGAATTTTATGATGAGATTCTCCGGCTTCGGGCTAAGGGAATCCAGTTTGCAGTAGCCACAGGGCGCCAGTGGCACAGTATTGAACAGGTATTTAATCCGATTAAGGAAAAGATTTTTTATATTTCTGATAACGGGGCTTACGTAGGCTGCCATGGAAGAAATTTATTTCTAACTACAATTGACCGCCAAACAATTCTGGAAATGATTCAGGATGTACGAACTTATGAGGATTTGGATCTGATGTTAAGCGGGCCGGATGTGGTATATCTGGAAACGGAAAATAAAGAATTTGTCGATTGGCTGGTAGACAGCTACCGATTCCAGGTAAAACAGGTGCCAGATTTAACCAAGGTGGAGGATCAGTTTATTAAGATTTCGATTTACAGAAAGCATCAGGTAGAAGAACATACGACAGCGATTCGGGAAGCGTACCAGGATAAGCTGAAAATTACGATTTCCGGCGACATGTGGGTAGACTGTATGGCAAAAGGTGTCAGCAAGGGAGCTGCAATCCAGCAAATTCAGGAAAGCCTGGGGATTTTGCCAGAGGAAACTATGGCATTTGGAGATCAGCTTAATGATATGGAGATGCTGGAACGGGCTTATTACAGTTATGCCATTGGAAATGCCAGGCCTGAAGTAAAAAAAGCTGCACGGTTTCAGGCAGATACGAATATCAATTACGGTGTGTTAAAGGTATTGAAATTGCTGTGATCATTAACTGTTTCAGCAGATCGAAATGGATCAAATCCGTTTATGCTTGATTGTGATAGAGGATTTTGCAGCGCCTGGAATGTAAAGTCAGGAGTTATCAATATGGTAATCAATTGGTCAGGTCAAAGAAAAAGGGTTTTTAAAATAGGGATTTCTGTTTTATTAGCTGCCATGATGACAGTTTTTACCGGATGCAGGAGAGGAACAGCGGCGGCATTGGAATCAAGAGAACCGCTGGCTTTGGAACGGTCAGAGCTGATGCTGATTGTGGCAACAGAGCGGAACCGGTATGAACAGATCTATACGGATCAAATTTGGAGTGCCCAGGTATCCGGAAATGGAACCACATTTCAGGAATACCTTCTGGAGCAGATTAAGCTGTTTTCCAATGATCTTCTGGTAATCGGGGCAATGGCAGAACACTATGGGATTACTTTAGATAACAGTGAAAAAGAGCAGCTTAGGCGGCTGTCCCAGGATTACTATAGTCAGCTTACAGCAGGCGATAAGGCATATACAGGGGCAGATGAAGAAGATGTGCAGAACTTGTATCGAATCTACTGTCTGGCAAGCAAGGCAGTGGCAGAGCTGACAAAGAATGCAGATTTGGAGATCAGTGACAATGAGGCTAAAGTAATTGAAATTTGCCGGATTGTGTTAAGAGATCGGGAAGAGGCTCAGGAGATTGCAGGAAAAGCTTTGCAGGAGGGAGCGGATTTTGCAGCGCTTGCGAGAGCTCATAGCTGCGAAGAGGAAATCCAGCAAAAACTTGGAAGAGGAGAGGCCGGAGCCGCTTTAGAGGAAGCAGCGTTTTCTCTGGAAACCGGGGAAATTAGTCCTGTGGTGGAAGAGGGAGGCCAATTTTATATTGTAAAATGCCTGAATGATTATGATTTAGAAGCTACAGGAAAGAGAAAGGAAGAGCTTTCTCTGCTTAGAAAGGACAAGGCATTCCGAAAACTATATGATCAGTTTTTGGAAGAGTATCCAATTACCATATCAGAAGATATGTGGCAGGATATCCGCTGTGAAACAGCAGAGGATACCACCACAACCAATTTTTTTGAACTATATCAGGAATACTTCCCGGGATAAGGCCGGGAAGTATTTTTCGCTTTATAGGAAATTGCGTCCTATAAAGCAAAAACCCTCCGGGGGATGTGCATTTCGCGCCTAAAGAAACTGTCTGCTGGCGCAGACGCGCTCCGGCGTGAGAGTCCAGCTTGCCGGACTCTTTGTTCTTCTTATTGTTCTTATTAAGAAATTTTCAGTAAAATTATGCCCCAAAGAATGCGGCAGCTAAATCTTCCAATGCCATTTGATCCTGGATATGCATCAATTCCCGGGAAGAATGCATGGCAAGAATTGGAACGCCGGCATCAATCGCCGGCATATTCAGCATGGCGGAAGCAATAGTTCCCAGGGTAGAGCCGCCACGGATATCAGACCGGTTGGAAAACTTTTGATAAGGAATATTTTTGCTCCGGCAAAGGCCCTCTGCTATGCTGGCATAAGCGGCGTCTGTGGCATAGGACTGGCTGGAGGAAAGTTTCAGGGCAAGTCCGCTGCCCATCATAATCTGGTTTTTAATATCGCATTTTTCCGGATGGTTGGGATGCATGGCATGTGCCACATCTAAAGAGAGCAGAAGCCCTGTTACCAGGCTGTTTAACATGATTTCCCGGTTAAGGCCAAGGGACAGGAAAACCTTTTCCAAGATCCGCTCCAGCAGCATGGACCGGGCGCCCTGTTTGGTAGCGCTTCCGATTTCTTCGTTATCGTAAAGGGCAATTCCCTGGATCCCTTTTTGGCAATTGCCTTCCAGCAGCCCGGTTATGCAGGCCTGGATAGAAGTAATATTATCCAGACGAGGCGAGGATAACAACTGACCGTTTAAGCCCAGTGTCACAGGCGGTTCCGGGTTATACAGGTAAATTTCGTAGTCTAAAATATCTTGTGGGTCGCGGTTTATTTCACTGGCAAGAAAATCAAGGAAAAAATTATTCCAGCAGGATAAGGAAGGAGATGGCTTGTCCGGCCAGATACCTGCCAAAGGAAGCATGTCAATTTGAGGATTCAGGGCGTTTTTGCTGTTAACTTCACGATTCATGTGAATTGCCAGGTTCGGAATGGTAAAAACAGGCTGTTTCCGGTGGATAAACAAAACTTCTGGTGCAAAGGGATCCTGGCTGGCGACACAGACTTTTCCGGCAGCAGAAAGAGGGCGGTCCAGCCAGGTGCTTAAAATCGGGCTTCCGTAAACTTCTGCATTCAGCTTTCCATAAGGGCCGGTAAATACCTCAGGAGAGGGCTTTACCTTCAGGCAGGGCCAGTCTGTGTGTGCGGCAGCCAGCCGGATTACGGCACGGTCAGAGGAAAACTGTCCTGGCACCATATCATCCCCCAGTGAAAATGCGAAAAGAGTTGAGTCAAAGGCATTAACCAGGTAACGCCCGTTAGCCTGCAGTTTCCAGGCATCCCCCAGTGAAAGAGTGGCATATCCGGCTTCCATTAGCTGGCGGGCAGCTTCCTGGATACCGTGATATGGGGAAACGGATGCTTCTAATGTATGGCAGAGCCGGTTTAAGGTAAGCTGATGGTTTGTGATTGGCATAATGTCCTCCATAATTAAAATTCTGTTGGTGTTATAGTTTGCTTGCGGCGCAGAGGCTCGAATCGTTTGTCTGCTTTTGGTGTATTCAGTTCAATACACGTAAGCATTTAATCATCATAACATAAATTTGATAAATTGAAAACCGTAATGGAATGTTGACAGCCTGATTTTAGCTTGCTATAGTGAAAGGGATGGAAAGGGAATTTGGCAGGAGGAATATGGGATGGTAGCATTTCAGATTGAGGATATTAAAATATTTACGCAGAAGCTGTTTTTAGGAACTGATTTTGATGAGTTTTTGGTAAAAGAGGTCAATATTGTTACGTTTAACCGCTTTACTATAGACGGCCATATTTGCCAGGGATTTTATTCCCAGGAAGAACGGGAAAAACTGGAGCCAGGGGAATTTTCTTCCTGGGGGCTCTTGCGGCCAGTTTGTTTTTCTTTGATTAAAGGGAAAAAGCTTCCAGGCAGTTTTCGCATTGATCTGCAGGCAGCGCCTGAAGAGGTGGAAAAATTTTTGCAAACCTGCCAGATGCCAGCGGTGGATGCTCAGCAGATTAATGGTTTGTATCTGCAGATCCGGTATGAAGATGGGAAACTTTCTTGCATTACCGGAACGTCACTGGCATTTTTTACGCTGGATAAAGCAATTGAAACAGAATGGGACGGAGTGGTAGGACGGTTTTTTAAGGAAAAAGGAATTGCAGCAGTTCGGCTTTAGTGTGCTGATTCTTTGGAACACATGTCTGGTATGCCTGGCAGCGGGACTAATTATGTGGCGGAATTTACGCAATATTTTGAAATTTGCAGAAAAGGATGGAGCAGTGCAGAAGTTCCGGGAAAGAAGGAACAGTAACACATTATTAGCACTCAATAAAAATGAGTGCTAATTTTGTATTGACTTTTTGTTCTAGCTGTATTAGAATAGGGAGCGAAGACAGATTACAAGCAGATGATTGCAGAAAACAGAAAAAAAGGAGTGCTGATTGATTATGGCAAAGTCAGGTAATTTATCCATTAACAGTGAGAACATATTTCCTATTATTAAAAAATGGCTGTATTCCGATCATGATATTTTTTACCGGGAACTGATTTCCAATGGCTGCGACGCGATTACAAAGCTGAAAAAACTGGAGCTGATGGGTGAATTTGAAAAGCCGGAAGATGTGGAGTATAAGATTCAGGTTACGGTAAATCCGGATGATAAGAGCATTGCATTTGAAGATAACGGCCTTGGGATGACAGAGGCAGAGGTTGAAGAGTATATCAACCAGATTGCTTTTTCCGGTGCCCAGGCATTTATGGAGAAGTATAAAGATAAGGCAAATGAGGATCAGATTATCGGGCATTTCGGTTTAGGCTTTTATTCTGCGTTTATGGTGGCAGATAAGGTTACAATTGATACTCTTTCCTATCAGAAGGACGCGAAAGCTGTTCACTGGGAGTCTGAGGGCGGAACTTCTTTTGAGATGAGCGACGGGGAGAAAGAAAGCTTCGGAACCAGGATTACGCTTTATTTAAATGAGGACAGTACGGAATTTTCCAATGAATACCGGGCTCGGGAAGTAATCGAGAAGTACTGTTCCTTTATGCCTACCCCTATTTTTTTAGATAACAGCGCCGGGGAAGTGCAGTATGAAACTATTGAGAAGGACGAGCTAACAGAGAAGGATACGATAGTAGAAACTATCGTAGAAGAAGCGAAAACGGAAGAGCAGGAGAAGGAAGACGGAACAAAGGAAGTCGTTGAGATCGCTCCGGCTAAAGAAAAATATAAGATTTTAAAACGGCCGGTGGCATTAAACGATGTAAATCCTCTGTGGAATAAACATCCTAATGAATGCACAGAAGAAGAGTATAAGGAATTTTACCGGAAAGTATTTATGGACTTTAAAGAGCCGCTGTTCTGGATCCACCTGAACATGGATTACCCGTTTAACTTAAAGGGAATTTTATACTTCCCCAAGATTAATATGGAATATGACAGCTTAGAAGGAACCATTAAACTTTATAACAACCAGGTATTTATTGCAGATAATATTAAGGAAGTGATTCCAGAATTCCTGATGCTGTTAAAAGGTGTGATTGACTGTCCGGATCTTCCGCTGAATGTATCTCGTTCCGCCCTGCAAAACGATGGCTTTGTAAAGAAAATTTCAGACTATATTACCAAAAAAGTGGCAGATAAATTATCCGGCATGTGCAAGACGGACCGGGAGGCCTATGAGAAATATTGGGACGACATTAACCCATTTATTAAGTTCGGATGCATTAAAGACGAAAAGTTCCAGGAGAAGATGAAGGATTACATTATCTTTAAAAACCTGGAGGGAAAGTATTTAACTCTGCCGGAATGCATAGAAGAAAATAAGGAAAAGCAGCCCAACAAGATTTTCTATGTTACGGATGAAAAAGAACAGAGCCAGTATATCAATATGTTTAAAAAAGAAGGACTGGATGCTGTAATCCTGACTCATAATATTGACAATCCTTTTATCAGTCAGTTAGAGCAGAAAAACCAGGATTTGAAATTCCTCCGCATTGATTCCGATGTAAGCGAAATTTTTAAGGAAGAATCTGCGAAAGAGGATGAAGAGAAGGATAAGGCAGAGGAGGAAACCTTGGCTGGAGCGTTTAAGAAAGCGCTGAATAACGATAAACTGGAAGTAAAAGCAGAAAAACTGAAAGATGCCTCCGTAGCCTCCATGATTACGGTTTCTGAGGAATCAAGAAGGATGCAGGAAATGATGAAGATGTACAATATGTACGGAATGGATCCGTCTATGTTCGGCGGAGCCGGGGAAAGTCTGATCCTGAATAAGAACCATCCGCTGGTACAGTATGTGTTAGCAAATCCAGAAGGGGAAAATACAGGAAAGATTTGTGAACAGCTTTACGATCTGGCTAAATTAAGCCATGGCAGCTTAACTCCGGAGCGGATGACCTGGTTTATCACACGAAGCAATGAAATTATGATGCTTTTGGCTGATGAGAAAACAGAAGCGTAAGTGACATAAACGCGGCATAATCTGCAAAGAATGTAAGAATAAAATCACAAAAACCGGATGCTCCGATAAAAAGGTGTCATCCGGTTTTTATGGTTGTTGTGTTTATCAGCCCTTGTCCTCATTTAAGTCGTCGGCAATTGCACCAAGGCAGCTTCCTACGGTGGAAATAGTTACGGCCACTACAAAAAGAACTAAAAGAATGATAAAACCGAAGAATGCAGCTAAAAATCCCATGTGCCTTTCTCCTTTTCTTTTCAATTTCCAATGTCTAGTATATCATAGAAAAATGTGTATGAAAAGATTGAAAATAGAAAAAGATAATGCTATAATATGTAGTAATCAAAACTATATGACATGATACCAAGGTCGAAAGGCCAAAAATCCGATACAAGCTTGCTTGCAATAGGATTTTTGAACTTGGGACCCGCCAAAAACATGAAAAAGCAGCCCGATTAGGGCGGTTTTTCATGTTTTTGAGGATTGCAGGAGTACAAAGTAGGGAGCAATCCGGTATCAGAGGGGCCAAAATACCTTTTGATCCCAACATCATGACATGGAAATAATGGGAGGATATTATGACATACCGAATTATTGGCGATAGCTGCCTTGATTTAACAGAAACATTAAAAAAGGATCCGCATTACCAGACGATTCCCTTAACCCTTCAAGTAGGCCCGGCTATGGTAGTGGATGACGATACATTTAACCAGCAGGAATTTATCCGGTTAATGAAATCAAGCCCCGAATGCCCGAAGACAGCCTGTCCTTCTCCGGAACTTTTTAAAGAAGCCTATGAATGTCCGGAAGAAAATATTTTTGTGATCTGCCTGTCTGAACATTTAAGCGGGACGTATAATAGTGCTTTGGTAGGAAAACAGCTTTATGAGGAGGAGCACGGAGAGAAAAATATCTGTGTACTCAGTTCCCATTCTGCCTCAGCGGGAGAACTGAATCTGGCTATGTATATTCAGGATTTATGCGAACAGGGCCTCACCTTCCAGGAGATTTCAAAACGGGCAGAAGCTTACCGGGATGATATGAAAACCTGTTTTGTGCTGGAATCGCTGGATTATTTGAGAAAAAATGGAAGACTGCGGGGGCTGCAGGCATTTTTTGCCACCACCTTAAATATTAAGCCGGTTATGTCGGCAGATTCCGGTGTGATTATTAAAGTGGACCAGGCAAGGGGGATTTCAAAAGCACTGCAGAGGATGTGCGATTATGCGGTAAATACAGTGGAGGATACTAGGGAGCGGGTTTTGGTGATTGCTCACTGCAACTGTCCAAAGCGGGCCGAATTTGTAAAAGCTGAAATGGAAAAACGAGGAAGCTATAAAGATATTATTATTACAGAAACTGCCGGAGTTGCAACAGTTTATGCCAATGACGGCGGGATTGTAATTGCGCTGTAAAGCAGGAGAGGCGGATGAAAGGAAGAAGCAGGAAAAAAGAAGGAGGCAGGCTGGTGCCATGGCTCCTTTTTTGGGGTTGTGTTGGAATCAGTTTTGGGATATTGGCAGTATTTTTTATGGGGGATCAGGGAAGTGCTCTCTTAAGTTCCCTTCTGGCTGACGATGACAAGATAAAAATCGAAACAATGCCTGCTGCTGTTTACGGAAAAGAATCTGCCATAATGGACGGAAATGGGACAGAACAGGAACAGATATGGATTGATACAGGAGTCGAAAATGCAGAAAGCTGCCAGGAGGAAGAAACATCAGACAGCACCCGGAACGAAGAAGGCGGGAATGAAATCGTTTTGGCATTTGGGGGAGATGTATTGCTGTCTGATCATGTATTACATGCATATCAGACAGGAGGCGGAATCAGTGGAGTGCTGGGAGAAAGCCTTTTGCAGGAGGCAGAGGAAGCGGATTTGTTTATGGTGAATCAGGAATTTCCATTTAGCAACCGGGGAACGGCTGCTTTGGATAAGCAGTATACCTTCCGCCTTCCTCCGGAACGTGTTTCCATCCTAAAGGAAATGGGAATCGATTTGGTTACCTTGGCAAATAATCATGCCCTTGATTTTGGAACGGATTCACTTATGGATACCTGTGAGGTATTGGATGAGGCAAAAATTCCTTTTGTGGGAGCAGGGGCAAATCTGGACCAGGCAAAAGCCATGTATACGCAAACATTAGGAAAATATAAGGTAGGTTTTCTTGGAGCTACCCGTGTGATTCCGACGGCAGACTGGGCGGCTTCCAGTTCGAAACCAGGAATGTTAAGTATATATGATCCGTCTGTTATGATAGAAGAAATCAAAAAGGGAAAAGAAACCTGTGATTACTTGGTTGTGTACGTGCACTGGGGTGTGGAAAAGGAGGAGTGGCCCAAGGATTACCAGCGGCAGCTTGGGGTTCAGTTTTTAGATGCAGGGGCAGATCTGGTAATTGGAAGCCATCCGCATGTACTTCAGGGAATTGAATATTACAAGGGAAAGCCAATTGTATACAGTCTGGGAAATTTTGTATTCGGCAGCAGCATACCAAGAACCGTTTTGCTGAAAGCTGTCTGGGATGGGACAAGTACCCGTCTTTGGGTGATTCCGGCTACTTCCAGTGCCGGATATACCAGAGAAATAAAAGAAGAGGATAAGGTGAGAGAACTATTCCAATATCTGGAAAGCATTTCTTTTCATGTTCAGATTGAAACGGATGGGGAGATACGGGAGAAAATGCCTTAAAATTCTGGTGCCAAGTTGGGCGGTGCCAGAATTTGAAATGGCTAATGGGGGTAAAAACACTAGAGCGTGTCTGAAAATTCATTCCCGCCATCTGCACCTTCCACTTCGCGGTATATTTGGGCCAAATTCAGTCAGCATAGCCCACTATGCCTCCTTCA
>JAAWIS010000074.1 GCA_022796475.1 Lachnospiraceae bacterium
TCATAAATTTTATCATTCCTTTCGCTTCGCTCAAGGCACAAACAAGACATGAAAAAGTTTGTTGTACCTCCCCTCCACTTCGTTTATAATATCCTTGGGAATAGCAATACACTATAGAGCACGGAAGGAGAAGTGGCGAATTTATTTCGACCCCGCATAAATATATGTGCCGTCATCCTTTCAAGCACAAACAAGTGGGACCTTGAGCCCGGACTCTTATCATTGGTAATAAACCATGTTTATTCAGTCGCAGGATGACAGTCACTGTTGCTATTCCTTTTTATTAAGGTGGTGATACTTATGATGAAGCTGAAATACTCCATCTGCTGCGGACTTGACGTCCACAAAAATGTTATCGTTGCAACCATCGTAACTACTAATTCTGACGGTATATCCGAGTATAATCAGAAATCTTTTTCAACCATCAACTCGGATATCCAAAGTTTTCACAACTGGCTTATCGAGAATCATTGCTATCATGTTTGTATGGAATCCACTGGTAAGTATTGGATTCCTATTTTTAATTATCTCGAAAATGACATTGATGTGTGCCTCACACATCCCAAATACGTTAAAGCCATCAAAGGTAAGAAGACTGACAAAAAGGATTCCAAGTGGATTGCCGACCTCTACAAATTCGACCTTGTCAGATGTTCCTTTATTCCCCCAAAAGACTTCCGACAACTCCGTGAAATTGCAAGATACCGTTTTAAGCTGGTCTGCATGAAATCTTCTGAAAAGAACCGCATCCAAAACTGCATGACCGTTTCTAATGTGGGCATTGCCAGCGTATTGTCTGACCCTTTTGGTAAGACAGCAACGGAAATCATGTTTTACCTACTGGAGCATACCGCTGATTCCATTGAAGAAAAAGCCGTCCGCAAGCTCATTAAAAAGCGAGCCAAAGCCAAGTCAAATGAAATTATTGAAGCCATTAAAGGCTACAACATTGAATCTGACCAGGCCAAGAAACTGGAACTCGCTCGCGGTCATCTGGAATATCTGGATGATATGATTACCCAGACCGAAGTTGAACTCTACGTCCGCATGAAACCCTATTATGAGTTTGTCGAATTTGTAAGCACCATGCCCGGCATGACAGAGTTGAGTTCCACCATCATCCTGGCTGAAACAGGCGTTAACATGAACATCTTCGATGATGCCAAACACCTTTGTTCCTGGTGCGGCCTTTCCCCTGCAGACAACGAATCCGCAGGCAAAAAGAAATCTGTCCGAATTGCAAAAGCAGGAGATTATTTGAAACCTATGATGGTACAATGTGCTCTTGCCGCAATCAAGAGCAAAAAAGAACCTTATTTTGCAATCAAATACGGACGAATCAAGAAACGCCGTGGTCACAAGAAAGCAATCATTGCCATTTCAAGAATGATGATGGTTTGTATTTACCATATGGTATCTGAAAAGAAACCATTTACCCCTACTGATTATGAGGAATTGATGGATCCTCAAAATCATGTAGAACGTGTTGTGCTGAATGAAAGCAATGTTTTTGCTTACCTCGAAAGCCTTGGTTACGATAGCTCTAAATTAGTAAAACATAACGATAACTAGCATTTTTTTAACTTTTTATACTTGTAAAAATGGGGTTTTATGAACCCTTATACAAGTGCGTCCAAAAATCTACTTTATTTTTCACTCTTTCTTCTTGTGTAATAATGAGTATTATTATACCATAGATTGACGATTTTAAAAACACCTCTTGTATACTGGCATTGATATTCAGCCGCCGCACAAATCCCTTCCGGTTCTCTATAAGAAAAATTGAATCTGGCTCTAAGAAAAAGTAATTGGCTGAATTTCCAAACCTTTGCTATACTGATACAAAGATGTTGGGGTCAGGGAAGATCCGGCATAACACATATGACAGAAAGCAGTGTTCAGACACGTTCTGAGAAAGAAATGAGGTTACATATTAATATGGAAGGTTTTATCAATATGGTAAATGCCCAGCTTATTCTTTTGGTCTATCTGGCTGTGGGAATGTATTGCTGTAAAAAGGAATTAATTGATGGAAAGACAAAGCAAAAACTGGTAGACTTTATCTTAAAAATCACTCTGCCATGTATGATTTTTAATTCCTTTAATAAACCCTTAACTCCAGATATCCTGAAAAAAACAGCTATGGCTTTTTTCGTTGCCCTCCTTATTGCCATTTTGTCCTATGTGGGAGGAATGATCCTATACAGACCATTCCCTCACCAGAGAAAAAGCATCCTTCAGTACTGCACTCTGGTAAATAATTCCGGATTTTTAGGGATGCCTATGGTATCTTCCGTTTACGGTGCAGAAGGTCTGCTGTACGCTTCCATTTTTATAATTCCAAACCGGATTATGATGTGGACTGCCGGACTTTCTCTGTTTACCACATCAGACTTTAAAAGCAAATGCAAAAATATATTTTTAAATCCCTGTATTATCACCGTATTGTTAGGCCTGGCCCGCCGGATTTTAAATCTTCCTTTCCCGGAATTTTTAGACAAGGCTATTGCCAATATCGGGGCAGTTACCTCCCCTCTTTCCATGATTGTAATCGGCACTATGCTGGTTGGAATTTCCTGGAAGGCTTTGCTGGAACCAAGTATCTTTTATCTGGCCTTTATCCGGTTATTGGGACTGCCTCTGATTGCATTGGTTTTAATGAAGCTCTTACACTTTGATCCTATGCTCACTGGCGTTTCCCTGATTCTTACCGGGATGCCTGCCGGAAGTACCAGCGCCCTGTTAGCTGCCAAGTACGGTGCAGATGAAGACTATGCATCCCGGTGCATTATAACCACTACCTTAATCTCTTTGGTTACGATCCCTGTTCTAATGCTCATGTGTGGTAAAGTATCACAAGAAAACTTTGTCGAATTGACAGCCGCCCTACTATTCCGAACAAAAAACTTGCTCCTTGCAATCTGTCCCTCATAATGCTATACTGTTTTACACAGTGCAATAAATTGAGGTTGTTGGAGATTAGGAGATTATATTTTCTGAATATTATAGTAAAGACAGGTAGTGTAATATTATGAAAGAAAGTTTGAAAAATTTTTATAAATATGAGGCATCAGATGAGGAATTAATGACGTATATTCGCATAAATTCTGGTAAATGGAATGAGAAATCATTTGTTCATATGAAAAAGATAGTCAGAGAAGTAATGCAAGATTATAGAAATGAGGATTGTTATCCAAAAATATTTGTAAGTTATTTTGTTACATATATACCATCAATTATCAATATATTATCCAATTTCAGAGGATGTACAGATGAAGAAATTCGTGAGTATCACACAGAAGAAGCGTATTTAAATATGATTGCTGAAAGGATAATAGAATTAAAAAATCTTGAGCGTGAATTTGCGAATTCTTTGCTCTCTATCTAAATCATACGAATTATACGGGCAAGGCATTTTTGATTAAATGACATAGCTTCCAGTTTGTTAACGCTTCCTGCGTTCTCGCCTGACCGTGCGGAAATCGGGGGCCGTTTCTGCATTCGCTCTATAATAGCCTTAACGATGAGTGATATAAATGTGAATGTCAGCAAAATTCTCTGCACCCAGATGGTCTTGACCACCTGGGTGCATTGTGTTTTTCCAAAGCCTGATGTTCCCTTCTCCATCGCGTGACACATCGCCCATGACAACTGAATATGGAAAACTTGAAAAGTGTATAATGGGCGAACTATACCCTAAAGGGAATTTTGAAACAGGAGGTAACATGATTGTCCAGACGCTACAACACGCCCCACCGCACCCGCATCATCAAGACCCTTGTCACCGAGGAAGAACACGCCGACTTCGTGGAGCGGCTGACCGCCTATGGCATGAGCCAGTCCGAATTTATCCGGCAAGCCATCACCGGCGCGAAGATTAGGTAATAGGAGCCGGATTAAAGATGCAGAGATCATTGTGCAGTTTATATTTTTCTGCAAAGCTCTGCTTCCGCCCGCTGGCCACATCAATGATTTCCATAAATAGCTGAGTGCCAATCTCTGCTATGGTAGCCTCTCCGGTTGCCACAGGCCCTGCATTAATATCAATCAAATCCGGCCACTGTTCCTTCATCTCATTGCGGGAACATACCTTAATAACTGGTGCAATCGCCAGGCCGTAAGGAGTTCCCCGGCCAGTCATAAACACCTGAAGCCCTATGCCGGAAGCCAACTGACAGGGGCCGCAGACAATATCGCTTGCAGGGGTTGCGGCATAGATTAACCCCTTTCTGCTGGGCTTTTCTGCCGGTGACAGCACTTCTACAATGGGAGAAGTGCCTGATTTTGCGATAGAACCCATGGCCTTCTCCACAATATTGGCAAGACCGCCCTTTTTATTTCCTGGTGTCGGATTAGCGCTCCGATCCACCTGCCCGGCATCCAGATAATGATCATACCACTTCATTTCAGCCGCCAGCTTCTTTCCCACTTCCTCATTCACACAGCGCTCTCCTAACAGATAAACACCGTCACGAACCTCTGTAACCTCAGAGAACATAACTGTGGCGCCGCCTTTCACCAGCATGTCTGCCGCATAGCCTGCAGAAGGATTCGCCGTTACTCCGGAAAATGCATCGCTTCCTCCGCACTGCATCCCGATCAGCAAATCTGACAGCGGAAGCCTTTCCCGTTTTCTTTCATTTAAAACAGCAAGCTTCTTATCTGCCATCTCCATCAATGCATCAATCATAGCTTCAAAGCCTTTTTTCTCCTGAAGGATAATCACATTCTCCGAGGTGATATCTGCCTCCTCACAAAGCATTTCTACAGTAAATTTCTCACATCCTAAGCCTACTACCATAAGCTGTCCCCCGAAATTAGGATGTTTGGACAGATTCCTGAGGGCACGGATAGGAACTTTCGCTTCCGGTGCGTTAATGGCAACGCCGCAGCCGTAAGCATGATTAATGGGAACGATTGCGTCTACATTAGGATACTTAGGCAAAAGTTCCTTTCTCATTTTCTCCACAGCCACATTCAAAACACCAGTTACACACTGAACCGTAGTGCTGATCCCTAAAATGTTCCTGGTTCCTGCCGGGCCTCCCCATGGATTTACGTAACCTTCCCAGGTGGTAACAGGAGGGTTTGGAAGATCGGTTACCAAATTCGTTGCAAACGTCATATTGTCCACATCCGGAGGCGTCGGAAGATGAAGCATAAATTCATTAATCCAATCTCCCTTTTGAATCTCTTCAATGGCGTATCCTAATACAACGCCGTAACGGATCACCGGCTGATCCTTTGGAATGTCACAAAGCGCAATCTTATGGGCCTGTGGAATGTCGTGACGGGCCGTTACGCCATCCATTACTTCTGTTCCCTGCTTAATCTCATGAACAGCGATTGCTACATTGTCCTGATCTTTGATTTTTACAAACATAGGTGCTTTCAAGGTAGGTTCCTCCTTCATTTATTCAGCACATCCAAAAATCTCCATTATCCTAAGGTTCCTATGAAAGCTCAGCGCTCGTCGCTGAGCTGTGCGAAAATGGGGTCGGTGGGCCCGAAGGTTTACTGAAAATTTTCTGGAAATGCTTTCGTTACCTTCAGTATACTACATCCGTTAATATAAGTAAAATTAATAGAATTTCTATTTCTCTTAATTTTTTTAAGAGTATTCACCTGCCAGATTTGCTATAATGTTTGCTATAATACTAATAACGCCAAAGGCATATTACCTTTCTGCCTGCAGGCTTTGCCTGCTTTTTGGCCGCTGAAATTCAATGAAGATTCAAAATACGCTCCGGCCTGCCAGTCAAGTTTCCCTTTCATTTTTCCTTTCATCAGGAGGCATATCCTTGGATACCAAATACTTAACCTATATACTTGCCATTGCCAGAAAAAAGAATATGACAAAAGCTGCTGAAGAGCTTTTTGTATCTCAATCCTCTTTAAGCCAGTATTTATCTAAGCTGGAAAGCGAACTGGGCACGCCTCTGTTTTTCCGCAGTAAAGGCAGCCTTTCCCTGACACCCGCAGGACAGCTTTATGTAACGGCTGCAAAAGAAGTGCTTCATATTAAAGATCACCTGTACCGGAGTATTCAAAATATTGATAACCGGGGCCATATTACTATCGGTGTTACTTCTCAGTTTGCCTTAACCATGCTTACTGAAATCATCCCGCCTTTTAAAGACCGTTTTCCTGATGTCACCTTGGAGATTTCAGAAACGAATGTTCCGGCTCTGACTAAAATGCTTTTGGAGGAAAATATTGACTGCTCAATTATGGCGCTTAATGAGATTTTGCCTTTCAGCGCAAATCAGGTAGATATCCTGCGGCGTGAGGAAGTCTACCTGGCGATTCCCAAAACCCATCCATATTATTCCATAAATCAGCATCGGCCAGTTACGATTTCCGATTTAGCAGAACATTTCAGTGAAGATAATATCCTGCTGTCGAAAAAAGGCTCCACCCTGCGGGTTCTCACAGATCAAATTATCGAATCCGCACAGATCATGCTGAGCACTGTCTGCGAAACCAACAGCATTATCGCTTCCCGAAGCATGGTAGCTATGGGAATCGGTGTAGCTCTGATCAGCGAATCCTGCGCCACTGACAGGGAACATATTGCTTATTACTCTATGGAGCCGCCTTTATACCGGCTGAATGCCTTTGTGAGAAGGAAAAACTGGGTAATGAACCAGCCGGAACATGATTTGCGAGAGCGGATTTTGAAGTATTTTCCATAAATTAACCCGTGCTGACCACTTGATAACCGGTCTAATGTTAGTACATGGAAGTTCTGTCTATATCTGTCTGCATTCTATCAGATGCCATTAACGTTAACAGAGGCTGCTGCAAAACGCTCAAACCTGCACAACATGTTGCAGGAATTCCGAGTTTTGCAGCAGCCCCTGTGAAAGGATTCCTGTTATGGCTTACTGAAATAATGGTGTGGATAAATACCGGTCACCCGTATCCGGCAAAAGGGCGACTATGGTTTTTTCTTTATTCTCCGGGCGTTTTGCCAGTTGAATTGCCGCCCATAAGGCTGCCCCGGAGGATATCCCTACCAAAACGCCTTCCCGCCTTCCCATTTCTTTCCCGGCTGCAAATGCGTCCTTATCTTCTACTGTTATAATCTCATCATAAACTTCTGTGTCCAGCACATCCGGTACAAAGCCAGCGCCAATTCCTTGAAGCATATGAGCCCCTGCCGTTCCTTTGCTTAATACCGGAGAGCCGTCCGGCTCCACTGCCACCACCTTAATATCAGGATTTTTACTCTTTAAATACCGTCCAACGCCAGTTATCGTTCCTCCAGTGCCAACGCCGGCAACAAAAATATCTACCTTTCCTTCTGTATCGGTCCAAATTTCCGGTCCTGTCCCAGCCTGATGCGCCGCCGGATTGGCCGGATTCTCAAACTGTCCTGGAATAAAGCTTCCAGGAATTTTCTTTGCCAGTTCTTCTGCCTTTGCAATTGCCCCCTTCATGCCCTCATTGCCTTTGGTGAGAACCAGCTCTGCCCCATATGCCTTCATTATCTGGCGGCGCTCCATACTCATAGTTTCCGGCATTACAATCATAACCCGGTATCCCCGCGCGGCTGCCACAGAAGCCAGGCCAATCCCAGTGTTCCCAGATGTAGGCTCAATGATAACGGATCCTTCTTTTAAAAGTCCCTTTTTCTCTGCATCATCAATCATCGCCTTTGCAACCCGGTCTTTTACAGAGCCAGCCGGATTCAAATATTCAAGCTTTGCCAGAATTCTTGCCGAAAGCCCCTCTGCTTTCTCAATATTCGTAAGCTCCAGTAAAGGCGTTCCTCCTATCAATTGGTCTGCTGATGTATAAATCTTTCCCATTCTTTCATTCTCCCTTCCAAAATCCAGATTTTATAAACTGCAAAATCTCTTATGTTTGCAGCGCGTTTACTGTTGTTCATCTAAATACCAGGAACTGCTGACCGGGAATGTAAAATAAGTGCTGGGATAGGGTTCTTCTTCCAGGGTAAAATGCCACCACTCCGTAGAGAGGGGCTTAAATCCGTGATTCAGCATAGCCTCCCGCAAAAGTTTCCGGTTATTTAACTGCTCCTTAGTCAAATTTCCCGTATAGTCCGGATGAGAACGCTGTCCAAAGAAGTCAAAGGTTCCGCCCATATCCACCTCTTTTCCTGATTTCATATCAAATAAGGTTAAATCTACTGTGCTTCCCCTGCTGTGACCGGACTTCCTGCCGATATAGCCCTGGTCAAAAAGGACTCCTTTTTCCAGATCCGGATAAAAATACGCTTTCATTTTAGTACTGCTCTCTTCCGAAGCCCATCGGACAAAATGATCCACTGCTGACTGAGGACGGTAAGCGTCGTATATTTTCAGCCGGTAGCCTTTTGCCACCATTTCATCACTTACTTCTTTCAAAGCAGCGGCAGCTTCTTTTGTCAGGATAGCGCAAGGTTCCTCATAACCGTCAATCTGCTCCCCCACAAAATTATAAGTAGAATAATAACGGATTTCCTGAATCACATCCGGAACCGCCTCTGCCAGCAGTACAAATTTTGAGGAATCCTTAAGGGAGTCATTTTTCGCAGTAACGCGGTCTACCTTTCTGGGCTGAAGTTCTGCTTCTTTTGCTGCTGATTTTAAAACGCTGTTTCCCCTAATCCCACAGGCTTCTGCCAAACATTCTGTCTGATATCCAGATAATGGAGAGCAGCTTTTCATTGTTCCGCTGCTGGCTGCCCCTGTGACTGCCAAAACAATGCCTGAAACTATCATAAATGCAGCGGCTGTTTTCCTCACCTTGTTGCCTCCCCCTTTCAGTATATGCAGCTTCTGAGTTCTTTTTTGTCTGCTTGCCGGCATATTTCCTTTTCTCCTTCCTTTCCTTCACTTAAGAGGACGTTTCCCAATTGCCTGCTTTGCATAAAATGGAATGATTAATCCCTCTGGCATGTTGTCTTTTATGATAAATGAATCATAATTCTTGATGATTCATTTTGTCAAGATGAAACTTCATTTCTCTTTCCATACAGTTTCCTTAGGATGCCGCTCCACAGTTTGACGACGCAGCGCTGAGCTTTCATGGCAGCAAAAGAGGAGCTGTAAAAATGAAGTGAATAAAACTCCATTTCTCACAGCCCCTCTTTATTCGACAGGCAGCTATCGCAAAACCTTATCCAGCTTTAAATGAATTGAGGGTTCACAGGAATCCCCTTTCATTCATGATGGTTCCCTAAGCAGGGCATGGGGGATTACTGTGCCAATTCGTCTGCAATTCCCTTAATGGTGTTGTAAATTTCTTCGTCATGTGCTGCAGAATCTGCTGCATTTAAGTAGTAAGGCATCATATCAACATTAGCCACTGATTCTGCTGCTTCCGGATCTGCTAAAATCTGCTGTACCAGGTTCTCATAGTATGCAATAATGTTGTCTGGCGTATCAGCCGGGAAGTAGAAGGAGAAATCACAGTCCGGATATACCAGATCCACGCCCTGCTCTTTTAAAGTTGGAATATCAGCAATCAGCTCATATCTTTCTTCTGTAGGTGCTCCTAAGCATACAAACTGGCCTGCTGCCAGATAATCCTTACAGTTAATATATGCTCCTGGCATTAAGTCAACCTGCCCGGATAACATCGCTGCAACTTTATCAGAGTTGGAACCAACATCTACTAAATCTAACTCAATCCCTGCTGCCTTTTCAAATGCTAAAATTTCATAATACGTATAAGCACCAACTTCCGTACAAGCCTTTAACTGGCCTGGTGCTGCCTTAGCAGCCTCAATAAATGCATCTAAATCTGCATATTTTTCAGGATTTACGTATAACTGCTGAGCCGGATCCTTTGCAAAGGTTGGGCCTAACTTAAATGCCGTATAATTATAGTCCGTAACGCCTGCAATATTTGCCACGTTTACCAGGTTATGGCCATACAGGAAGGTATGCCCGTCGGCGGCTGCTCCTAACACCTGATTTGCTGCTACAGAACCTGCTGCACCATTCGCATTTACAACGATAAAATCATTTCCGGTAATCTCTTTGGCATACTGTGCAAATACACGTGCAGAAAGATCCGTATTTCCGCCTGCCCCTGCCGGCACAACGATAGAAACTGTAGTAGAAGGCGCCCAGTCTGTTGCTGTGGTTTCCACATCGGCTGCTTGTCCGCCTGCTGCCTCTTCCTTTTTGCCGGTATCGGCTGCCTGGGCCGCTGCAGTAGTAGCTGCAGTTTCAGAACCGCCGCATCCTGCTAAACTAAATGCTGTCATGCCTGCTAAAACAGTTGCCAAAATTCTTTTTTTCATAGTTTTCTCTCCTTTTTGTTTGGGTGCATCCACCCTTATTTTCCCCTTATCTATATAAACCTCCCCTGCCAAACCAGTATTTTCCCGATCATTTCCCTTAGGAGCCGGGAAGGCCTATATCAAAAATAACTGTGCTTTTCGTTACGCTGCTTTCTTTTTACTTAAATAAGCTTTATACTCTTTAAAAACTGACCAGCATAATACGCCTACTGCAACGAAGAAGAATACATCGAAAATAGGTCTTGCAAAGAATGCACCAAAAGACTTGTACTGCATAATGCCGCGCCTTAAGTACGTTTCCAGCATTCCGCCGATTAAGAAACAAAGTACAAACGGCGTGGTAGGGAGGCTGAACTTGTGATACAAATAACCTACAATACCGAACAACAGAATGGACTGTACGTCAAAAATACGGTTATTCGTTGCGTAAGCGCCAACACAGCACAGCACCAGAATCAGAGGCAGCAGAATGTGCTTCGGAACCTTCAGCACCTGCACAAAGCCCTTAATACAGGTCCACTCAACTACCAGCATAATCAATGCACAAATGATACAGGCAGCAAAGATTCCGTATACAACGTCAGCGTTCTTAACAAACAACAGCGGTCCTGCTGATAATCCGTGAATCAAAAACCCCCCCAGCATCATAGCCGTAACGCCGTCCCCCGGGATACCAAGTACTAACAGAGGAATCATAGCCCCTCCAATGGTTGCATTGTTTGCTGATTCTGTTGCAACAATACCATCCGGGCATCCTTTTCCGAATTCATCTCTCTTTTTCGACATATTTTTTGCCGTTACATAAGCAAGCATACCAGAAGTAGAACCGCCGATTCCAGGCAGGATACCAATCCCTGTGCCAATCAGAGAGGAGCGCAAAAAGTTAGGCAGGTGATAAACGAATTCTTTCATGCTGAATCCGAAGCCCTTTACCTTCTTAACCGGAATGGTTTCCAGCTTTCCGCTTCCCATCTTTTCAGCAGTACATAAAATATCAGAAATAGCGAAAATACCAATCAGAGTCGGCAGCGTATCAAAACCTGCCATCAAGTTGCTTGCTCCAAATGTAAACCGGGCTGTGCCATCAATCGGAGCCATGCCAATCTGGGTAAACATCAGGCCAAGCATACCAGCCAGCAGTCCCCTGATCATATTGCCGGAAGCTAAGATAGCAACCATGGTCAGCGCAAAGAAACAAATGCCAAAGTTTTCTGCCGGCGTAAACTTTAAGGCGATATCCGCAAGGGACGGCGCACAGAAAGTCAGAATAATAAAGGAAAAGATGGAACCTAAGGCTGAATATACGATGCCAAGCCCCAAAGCTTTCATCGCTTCCCCATTCTTTGCCATCGGATGGCCGTCAAATGTGGTGGCAATGGAAGACGCTGTACCTGGCATGTTTAAAAGAATTGCAGAAATCAAACCGCCGGAAATACCGCCAATGTAAACTGCTACCAGGGTGTTCATGCCCATAGAGGGCGTCATGCTAAAGGTTAACGGCAGAAACAGCGCAACTGCCATAGATGCGGAAAGTCCCGGGATGGAACCAAATACAATACCTACTGCCACACCTGCTATCATCAGCAGAAGGGAGGCAGGTTGACAAACGCTTATAAAGGCATTTCCTAAAAGTCCTAATGCTTGCATATACTCCCCTCCTATAAATTGATTGTAAAGATACCTGCCGGAAGCACAATCTTAAATCCGTACCGAAATAAGAAGAATACTATCATGGTAAATATCACATCAATAATCAGCAACTGGATGATCTGTTTCTTCCCCCTCTGGTCGTCCGGGGAAAGAACCAGCATCTGCAAAGGCAGATATACAAGTGTAGAAACAATAAACCCTACAGGCTGCAGCACAAATACATAAATAAATACCAGAAGGGCGCTTAACAGTACCCGCTTATAGTCACATTCATCAATGGTGACCCCTTCCAGTTCGGCTGTCCGCATTTTCATGTTTTTTACATTTAATGCGGTTAAAATCAATGCCAGAACAAACGTGATGGCGCCGATTACCATGGGCATAAAGTCCGGTCCGATTTCCATAACCTTGGACTTTGGCAGCATCTTCGCCATAACCATCATAATTGCAGAAAGTGCCATGAAAAACACGCCTACAATGATGTCCCCATACTTTTTAAAGAACATTTTCTTTTCCCCTTTTCATAAAGTGCTATTATCGTACCAATGCCGGCTTTTTGCAGTCATACTTCCAGTTTGGAATCAGATACTGCATGGCCATTGCATCATCTCTGTCATGTGACGAAAGCTTATTGTATAACTGATTGGCCTCCATAACCTTTTCCATGTTAATCGTAACGCCCATCCCCGGCTTCTTTGGAACCTGCAGATACCCGTCTGTGATTTTTGGAGTATCCTTCAGCAGATTCTGCCCATCCTGCCAGATCCAGTGGGTATCTAAGGCGGTTGGATTCCCTGGCGCTGCTGCTGCCACATGAGCAAAGGCTGTCAGGGTAATATCGAAATGATTATTGGAATGGCTTCCCCAGGTCAGTCCCCAGTCGTTTAAAATCTGAGCCATTCTTACACTTCCTCCAAATCCCCAGAAATGGGGATCTGCCAGCACGATATCCACTGACTTAAGGGCTGCTGCATGATAAAACTGGCGCCAGTCCGTGGCAATCATATTGGTGGCAACCGGCAGATGAACTGCATTTTTAAACTCAGCCATTACCTCCCTGCTGGAATATCCGGCTTCCGGCCCGCAGGGGTCTTCAACATATGTAAGGATTCCTTCCATAGGCTTACAAATTTCAATTGCCTCCTGAAGGCTCCAGGCGCCGTTGGGATCAATATTAATCCTGCCATTGGGAAATGCTTTCTTTAAAGCACGGATCCCATCCATTTCCTCAGCGCCTTTTAACACGCCGCCTTTTAATTTAAAATTCTGAAAGCCATATTTTTCATGAAGAACCTGGGCCTGCTCCACGATCCGATCTGGTGTAAGCATTTCCTGGCGGCGAAGTGCAAACCAGGGGTCCTTACTGTCCTTTTCATCAAGATAGGGAAGATCTGGTTTTGCTTTTTCCTTATCACTTACATAGAACAGATAGCCCAGTGTTTCCACCTGATCCCTCTGTCTGCCATCACCTAACAAGTCACACATGGGAAGATCCAGATACTGACCTAACAGATCCAGAAGGGCACACTCAATCGCCCACTCTGCCTTAACGACAAATTTCAGCTTGCTGATATCCAGTGTCTGGATTCCTTCCCCGTCATCCTCAGCCGCCCGTTTACTGCCTTTATGGATACTGTCTAAAATCCCGCGGTATTTTCCAACTGGCTGACCTACTACCAGAGGAATACAGCTTTTTAGAGCTTCACAAGTATAATCGCCTCCATGAATTTCACCAATTCCCCTGTTTCCGATGCTGTCTTCCAATATTACCAGATTTCTGGTGAACCAGGGGGCATGGGCTCCGCTGAGTGTCATTAACATACTGTCATATCCCGCAACAGGGATAACCTGCATTTTTGTGACAACTGGTGTTCCTTTTACTTCCATAAAAACAGTTCCTCCTCGACATAAATTGCAGGGATACATCATGTAAATGGATTTTTCACTTCTTTTTTGGCATCTTTACTATAGAACGCATGATGTATCCTTTATTTATATCAAATAATACCAGAACATCTTTCAAAAGACCAATTCATTATTGTGATTTCTGCTATAAGAAATGCTAATCGTCTAACGTACCAGGCAAGGCCTCTTAGGATCAAACTTCCAGCCTGGAATCAGATACTGCATCCCAACGGAATCGTCCCTTCCTCCCAGACAATTATCTAAGTATACCTGGTGAGCTTTCTTTATCTGCTCCATATCTGCTTCGATTCCAAGGCCCGGCTTCTTAGGCACTTCCACACAGCCGTCTACAATCTGCAAAGGCTCCTTTGTCAGCCGCTCTAACCCTTCCTGCCAAATCCAGTGGGTATCCAGCGCATTGTACTCTCCCGGCACTGCCGCTCCTACCTGGGTAAACATTGCCAATGAAATATCAAAGTGGTTATTAGAATGGCTTCCCCATGTGTACCCAAAATCATGACACATCTGACCTACCCGCACCGATCCTGCCATTGTCCAGAAATGAGGATCTGCAAGAATAATATCTACTGCCTGGGACTCTAAAGAATGGCTGACCTCTCTCCAGTCTGTGGCAATCATATTGGTTGCCGTAGGGAATCCGGTCCGCCTTCTGAACTCGCTCATGATCTCACGTCCTGAATATACGCCTTCTGCTCCGCAGGGATCTTCACAGTAGGTTAATATTCCCTTCATCCCTTTTACGTATTCCACTGCCTGTTCCAGCAGCCATCCTCCATTAGGATCTAAATCAATGCGTGCTTCAGGAAATGCCTTCTTCAGCGCCCGGATTACATCCATTTCCTCATTTCCGGGAAGCACACCTCCCTTTAACTTAAAGTCCTGGAATCCGTATTTCTCATGAGTCGCTCTGGCAAAAGCCACGATCTTTTCTGCAGTCAGCGCTTCTTCATGACGGATCCGATACCATTCACACTGAGAGTCTGGTTCTGCATCGTAAGGCAGATCGGTCTTTTTCCGGTCCCCTACAAAGAATAAATAGCCAAGCATTCTTACACGATCTCTTTGCTGGCCTTCCCCTAACAGTTCACACACCGGAACCCCTAAATGCTTCCCTAACAGATCCAGACAGGGAGCCTCAATGGCGGTAATCACATGGACGCCGGTTCTGAGATCAAAGGTTTGGTTTCCTCTTACATCCTCTTCCCCTTTCGAATCCAAGTGCTTTTTCACCTTAAGCAGAGTGCTTTTATACTCAGCAACCTTTGTTCCCTCTACAAGGGGAATGCATTCTTCTAAGGCTTTCGTAATCTTTTTTCCTCCCGGCACTTCCCCTACTCCCATTTCTCCATTGTCTGCATACAGCACAACAACATTTCTGGTAAAGTATGGTGCATGTGCTCCGCTTAAGTTCAGCTCCATGCAGTCCTTTCCGGCCACTGGCCAAACCTCCATTTTTGTAATAATTGGCGACATCTGTGTTCCTCCTTTTGTTAAATTTTTATTTAACTGCTATAATTCAAGTATACACGTATTCTTCTCGTAAGTAAAATTCTATTATTTTATGATTACTCTAATTTTTTCTAATAGTAAATATTGCTTTTGCACAATAAAAGAAGTATAATAAAACTAAAAAACAGAAAATTTAACATTCAAAAAGAAAACTACAATAGATTCCAAATTTTTCTTTTAGTTGGAAAAATCCAATAAAATTACGAAAAGGAAGCGTGGCTTATGGATACCAAGCAAATTGAATACCTGTTAAAAATTGCAGAAGAAAATAATATTACACGTGCCGCCAATAAGCTTTACATTACCCAGTCTGCCTTAAACCAACAGTTGATTAAACTGGAAAAGGAACTGGGAACGCCTCTGTTTCACCGTTCCCGGACCAATTGGCATTTAACAGAAGCTGGGGAAATTTATGTGAAAAAT
The DNA here is from genome assembly GCA_022796475.1 of Lachnospiraceae bacterium. GTDB lineage: Bacteria > Bacillota > Clostridia > Lachnospirales > Lachnospiraceae > Caccovicinus. The sequence continues at coordinate 15,767 of JAAWIS010000074.1, forward strand.
GCAAAGGAAATGCTTCGGATTAAGCGGGATACATACCAAATGATCCATGATTTAACAGAAGGCAAATGCGGTCACTTATCTGTAGGGTTTACTGCCGGCCGCGGAATTACCATGTTTACTTCCGCTTATTCGGTTTTCCACCAGCTCTACCCCAATATTATTATTGAGCCAAGGGAAGGGGTGGTTCGTGATCTGCAGAAGCTGATTTACCAGGGAGATTTGGATATTGGCTTCCTGACTTTGGCTGATTCCGACCGGACAGATGATTTATACGAAACCATTTACACAGAAGAAATTTTTCTTGCAGTCCCTTCTGTCCATCCTATGGCAAAGGCAGAGCCTCCTAAAGACAGCCGGTTTGCTACTATGGATATACGAAATATGAGATATGAGCCTTTTGTACTGATGGATAAACGTTCCACCATGCGGACAATCATTAATCAGATTTTTTCAGATGCCGGGTTTGAACCTCAGATTTTATTTGAAACCGGAAACAATCATACCATACTCTCCATGATTCAGGCTAATTTATGCTGCGGCCTGCTTACTTACTACTATGCAAAAGATGTGCCAAAAGAAATTACCTGTTTCCAGCTTCCTGCCCGCCCAACTTGGAAATTTACAGCCAGCTACAAAAAAGGCCGCTATCTCAGTGATGCGGCCAGGTGTTTTATTGATTTAATTAAAAGCCAGTGGGGCGATTTGGAGAAAACAAATTAGAATCTGTCTGCATACCGTTATCTTCGAAGTCCCATATCGATCTGGATTCCGGCAGCTTCTCCTAATGCGCTGCAGTTGATTTTGTAATAGCGGATACCATTCCATTTTACTGTAGAATCTTTGGATTGATCCATTTTTAGCAAACCTTTTTTCTTTAAAAAAGCGGATATTTTATTTTTCGTTAAGTTCTCATCCTTTCGCGCTGATTTCAATGCTGCCAGCAGGCTGTCTGGTGTAATATAAAGATATCCATCTCTTTCCCAGCAGTCTGCCGACCGGCTTTTCATAAGAGCAGAAGAAACTACCTCTGTTCTCTTTGAATTAATCAGCTTCACAATCTCTTCTGCCATATTATAGCTTTCTGCCTCTGGGCGCATTTCCTGAAGCTGCCTTTCTTCCTCATCCTTCAGTATCTGCAGATTTTCCCAAATTATCTGATCCATATTTTCCGTTTCAATCTGGTAGCTGTAAAAGCAGTCCATCAAAATACCGCAGGATATGGCTAAAATGTAAATTGAGTCCCGGAGCCTGGGGCTGTCTGCAGGATCCGGCAATGTTTCACGGTATCCTTCCCAGCTTTCCCAAATATATCTGCAAATTTCCTCTGTATTCTCTGCACTCCATTCAATAAACAGCTCTGCAAAGGAGCTGAGCAGAAAGGGTGTTCCGGACAGAAAACGAAGCACTTTTGCTGTAAGAGGAAACCGGTTTAAGTCTACCAATACAGTCCGGTTCATAATCGACTCTACATCCAGGGTATATTCGGCTGTTATTGCAATTTGACACGGAATCCATTCACCCAGAACCTGATTCCCTGATTTGACATAACGCGCTTCACAGTTAGCCGCCGTTCGGATTAAATGATTCACACTGTTTTCCTTCCGTATGGTTTCCTGCATGCGGACCCCTTTTGACAGATCATCCAAAATAAAAACACAGTCTTTCAGTTGCGTGATAATGCTCTGCAGCGCCGCCTCGCTGGAAGTTAAATCAGCGCTGGCAAAGGAAACTCCATGCCCCCTGTGATACATGTCGAAAAAGTAATTTGCCAAAGTCGTCTTATACGTTCCTGTATTCCCGCTTATATACAGCAAAAATTTAGGCGGAATATTAACGGAAAAAAACAGGCTCCTGAGCAGGCCTGTAATCAAATATAAAAGGCAGGCGCTAACAGCCGGATGCCTGAAAAAAATCAGTTCTTTTACAGATTCCAGCAGCTCTCTTTTTGACAGAGCCGTTCCATTATGGATGCGAAAACGTTTTTCCAGTTCAGGGGCAATCACAATCTTGCTGCTTTCTGCTAATTCCTTGGGAAACACATTCCTGCCAGTACAGTAAACCCATTGATAACGGCGCCGGAAACTTCCATAAAATCCCTTCTGCTCCTGTTCTTCCTGATTATCTTTTATCCAATTCGCTAATTCTGCTGTATTAGCATGAGCCAACTTTTCTATGTTAACCAATTTGCCTGCATTCGTCAATTCTTCTGTATCATTCAATTTGTCTGAATCAGCTATTTCATCACCGTCATCCAGCCTGTGCCAGCCAATGGTATCCAAATACCAGCCTTCGGTTGGCAGCCCTGATAGCTGAAGCCTTAACATGGCCAGCAATTCCCGTTTGGCGCTTCCGGAAAATACAACACAGTAATCCATAAGCTCATCAGGAACTGGCAGCTCCCGGGAAACCTGCCAATCCACAATCTTTGTTACTGCTTCTTCTTCTTTTCCAATGATATACTGAAGTTGGATATATGGCTTCCCACAGGGATGCTTTAACCATTTCACCGGCCTTATGTAATAGTTAGAAATGCTTTTTTTGCCGCAATACAGCTCACCGTTCTCCCAGCGGTAATGGTTCTTAACAAGTTCCGGAAGAGAATCCCATATCATCTGCACACCTCCTGTTAAGTAAATTATTATTATTCTACCACAGGAATATTCTATTTTCAATGATTAAGATATTTTTTATACCCGACTTTTTAATATAAAATCCGGGAAATCCCGGATATTTGAATCAAAAGTCGGGAAATACAAATTTTATTTTTCCAGAGTCAAGACCACCGGCTTAGCCGGTGGCTTGCACTGCCCCTATAAGGGGCTATTACCTGCTTGCGCCCGGAAGGCGCACGGAAGGTCTAGCCAACTGCA
>JAAWIS010000008.1 GCA_022796475.1 Lachnospiraceae bacterium
TAGCGGAAGTTTTAATTGATATCCGCTTTGATTTAGGCTATAATTTTTCTGTAAGTTAATGTGTTTGGTCATACATTAATTTTACACCAACTGCCGGATACTTTCGAGGTCTGGCAGTTATTTTTTATTTTCATCTTGCTGAAGGATATAATTACTTCCTTGGACTTCCACCCAAAATGGCAGCTCACAATACTCTTTCAAAAATTCCATATTCTTCTTAGACAGTGGCCTGTCGTTTCGTCTAAGAGAGTTAAACACTGTTTCACGCTCCGAAATTGTTTCATCTACCGATTCCACAAGATAACGCAGTTTATCTGAAACCGCTTCCTTAAACCCTATCATCTGTTCTTTCGTCATTGCCATTCCTAATACTTTTCTTGATATCCTCTTTGAATAACAGGTTCCATATTTCTTTCAATCCATGTTCTATATCTTTCCGCAATTTCTAAACGCCTTTGAACCTGACGCTGCCTTTTAGCAAAAAAGTCCCGTGATTGCCGTATTATATATAATTTTAATCGCTGCCCATCGTCCCTCTTTCTCCCAAGCATCTGTATAAACTCAACCTTATTATCAGCTATCACTATCATATTCCTCAATTTAGGATCTTTGATATTAATGCCATTATCCATAACAGATGTTGAAATAATCACCTTAGCTTTAAAGATATTTTCGTTGATAACATGATTAACCTTATTTACGCTTTCCTCATCTTCCTTATAATCAGATGAAAGCATCACAACATTTTTATTTTGTTTCTCGTCAACTTCTAGTCCATCTTGAAAGCAATGCTTCAGCTCCCGTTTTAATTCCATTCCAAAGGAAATATTATCCACAAAAATCAGCCAATTACTCTTACTGTCACTTTTCTTTATTAAGTCAATAATATCACTTTTTTCATTATTGATCACACTGATATCTAAATAGTGAAAATCAATATCTGCTTTATATTCAAATACTCTCATTTCTTTGAGCAAAGAATGTTCGTCAAAAGCAGGGGTCAGCATTTCATAAATATTCGTTTTTCTCCAATTTCTATTTTTCTCTTCCTCATAATTTAGTAAATATCGCTTTACTTCATCAATGGTTGCTGACATAAAAATTCGGATTTTATTTTTAAAATAATCATTAACTATGCGGAATGATATCGCTGTATTTGTATTATAATTTGCATCTGCCAGAAAATAGTGGCACTCATCACAAACAACACAATCATACTCTTTCAGATATGAAATCTCCGCATGGCCTAATGCCATAAATCCACTAAATCCGTTTCTCTGTTTTCGGTATTTTATTGTACAAACTTTATTTTCGATACTTTGATATAGTTCAACCCTAATATTTCTTTTCTGGGCATATGGAAGTTTGGAAAGCTCCATTTCTATTTGCTCTTTCAGTATTCGCCTGTTAACTAAAAAAGTATCCTTTGATCAATACTGGAATAAAACGGTAACAATACATCTAAAATGAATCGGGTTTTCCACTTCCAGTTGGGGATGTGATAAAAACCTTGTCCCCGCCTTTCCATTCCTTGTATTCTTCCCCAATGTAGTCTGATATCCATTTCATTCGCTGTCCCTCCTTCTGTACGCCGGAAAATGGAATTTATATTTTAATGGGCATTTCCATTTTCCATTTTTACTTTATCATACCATATCAAGCAAATTGATACAAAGAACGAAGCAATATGTATCTAATCAGGGCAGTTGCCTTCTTTCCCAAAAAACCTCACCAATTATCCATACCCTTTTCACGCACCGTTGATGTCACGGTTGATGCCAAACTAAACTTCCCTCCCCATCTCCCGCCCCTTTCCCACAGCAAAAAATCAGGGCCTTTGGAGAACCATCTCTCCAAAAACCCTGATTCCATGCGGCTTTCCAGGCAATCTCCTGCCTTTTTAAGCCTCTCTTAACATTACTCATGCGGATAACAGGACTCGAACCTGCACGGTCGCCCACCAGAACCTAAATCTGGCGTGTCTGCCAATTCCACCATATCCGCTGAATGTATGGAAGAGAACACAAACACATGCCTCTTCCACACGTTTTCTATCATATCATTTTCTAAGATCATTTGTCAACACAAAATCTCTGTCAAATTTCCTGGCGCCACTCATACTTTCCTCTCTCACCTATCTGGTAAAAGTCTGCATAACTGACGGCAAAAATATCTTTCTGAATTCCGCTGATATCGATCCGGTTTTTAATCAGGTACTGCCAGAACCCGGCATGAGAAATATCGCCTTGGAGGAGGATCCCCTCCACCTTTCCATCCTTTTCAATCACCCGCTTGTACTGGTTTCTGTCTTCCCGGATCTGAACGAAATCCCCTTCTTCCGGGCGGATCTTGCCAACACATAAGGTTACTAAGCCGAAGAAATTAATGGTATTTTTCACTGCATACGTATCGGTGTATGCATCTTTAATCCCGCACATGCTTCTTCCGGCAATCCGCCCCTGGTCTGCGGCGTTGGGCCAGATTCCGGAAAGGCCGGTAATGTCACCGGCAGCATACACATCTTCTGCCGAAGTTTTCATGGAAGCATCCACCGTAACGCCGCGTCCGCAGTCAATGGAGCTGTCCTTTAAGCAGCCCAATGCCGGACGGACGCCTGCCGCAACGATTACCATGTCGCAGGGGATGGATTCCCCGTTATCTAATGTCACCTTATGGATTCTGCCGTCCTCCCCGCACTGGGCTTCTGATGCCTTCCTTCCCAGCACAAACCGGACTCCGGCCTGTTCAAACTTCTCCTGGTAAGCTTTCGCCCCATTCGCGTCAAGCTGCACCGGAAGGATCTGATTGGCCATCTCCACAACCGTAATCTGCTTCCCCCGCTCTAAAAGGCCGTATGCGGCGTCTAAACCTACCAGGCCGGAACCGATTACTAATACCTGGTTCGCCTTTTTTGCTTCCGCCACTATGGCCTGGGCATCGGAAAGGTTACGCAGGCCGTACACGTTGGAAGCTTCCCGAAGCTGGCCCACCGGAGGGATAAAACTGTCCGCGCCGCAAGCAAGGAGCAGTTTATCATAGCTTACTGCTTCCCCTGTATCCAGGTAAACTTCCCGCTTTTCCGTATCGATCCGCTGCACCTTTACGCCTTTTTTCCAGCCGATCCGGTACTGTTCGAAAAAGCCTTCTTCCGTGAAATCCAGACCCTTTTCATCCCGTTCACCGGAAATGAATTTATGCAGCATACAGCGGGAGTGAATCTGGGTATCGGCAGAAACCATAAGGATCTCCCCTTCTTTGTCATGGGAGCGGATTACCTTTGCCCCTTCAACTCCGGCCACGCCGGCTCCGATAATCACGTATTTCATCCTTCCACCTCCTCTACCTGGATCGCTTTCTTTGGGCAGGCGGCCACGCAGGAAGGTTCTCCCCCTGCATTTACGCAGAAATCACACTTAATCACTCTTCGCTTTTCCACCCGATCTGGCTTTAACACGCCAAAGGGGCAGTTCATCACGCACATAAAACAGGAACCGCACCGTTTTTCATCGTAAAACACATGGCCGCTTTCGGGATCTTTTAAAAGGGCTCCGCTCATGCAGGATTTAACACATTCCGGATCATCGCAGTGGCGGCAGAATAAGGGCTTGTAATTCCCGTCGGCATCTTTCAGGATACTGTTCCGCGACTCATTGGCTGGATCCGTTAAATCCAGGTCGTAGATGGTTCCTTCCGTTTTCCGGTGTGCCTGCATACAGGCCACAGAGCAATTCTTGCAGCCGTCACATTTCTGGGCATCAATCATGATGCGTTTCATCTTCACCACCCCTTCCTAGATTCCTAGTCCCTGCCGTTTTTCCAGAATAATCTGTTCTAAGATATCCGCTGATTCCTTCCCGTCGCCATTGATAATTACCTGGCCTCCTGTAAGCTTCTTCATATCTTCTGTAAGAACCTGAACCGCTACCTTGCTGCCGGTGATAAAAGGCGGAAGGCCTAAATGGAGCGGAAGGCCAAGAGCAAGGCCGTAGCATCCGTCTGCCAAAGCCTGTTCTTCCAGCCACTGGGCTGCAGATAGCACCAGGGGAAGCTGAGGCAAATCGATTTTTAACCCTTCTGCAAGCTCCGTTGCCACGATTTCCAGCCGCCCGATAGCAAGGCATGGGCCAAAATTCAGCACCGGAGGAATCCCTAACTTCTCACAAACCGCCCTAAGCTTCGGCCCTGCAAGCTGTGCCGCTTCCGGCGTCATCAGGCCGCAGTTTTCAATCCCGCCAGAGGAACACCCGGCAGTTAATACTAAAATATCCTTTGCAATCAGTTCCTTTACCAAATCAACGGTAAGCACATCATGGCCTTTCGCAGTTAAGTTGGAACAGCCTACCACCCCGGCTACGCCTTTGATATCCCCAGAAACAATCAAATCGATAAGGGGCTGCCAGCTTCCGCCTAAAAAAGCTTTTAAAGAACCTTCGCTTACCCCGGTTAAGGTACGGTCATTGCCGTGATCCGCCAACAAATTCATGGTCACGCTGCCCCGGCGGTTTTGGTAAGCTTCCACCATCTCATCGATAATCTCCTCCGTTACCTGTTTCCGGTTTTCAAAATCAAATTCCTTTAACTGGGCATTGGCCTTTTTAGCCACATTGTCAATACAGATCTGCTTAATCTTCAGCTCATCGCAGATCGGCTCAATTCCGGGAAGGGTGCAGTTAAACTCTGAAATCACCCCGTCGATTGCGCCAGTAGCCAATATAGCTTCACTGGTATAGTTATTGCCTGCATGGCCGTCGAAAACTTCCGTGTAATGGGCTCCCCTTAGCTGCAGATCCTGCCCTACGCAGGTACAGCCCACCAGTTTAAAGCCTTTCGCCCCTGCTTTTTTCGCCTTTTCTTTTACGTCCTCGTCAGCAAGGCGCCTCTGCAAATCTGTAAACATGGAATGCTGATGGCCGGTAATCATAATATTAATATAATCTAGATCAATCACCCGGAGGCCAACGGGAGCCAGGCGGATCTTGGGTTCGCCCAGCACAATATCATTTAACAAATTGGTCAGCACCAGCCCGTAAATCCCTGTGGAAATCCCCAGTTTCAGGCAGTCTAACAGCATATTCACCGGATCGGAATTTAAATTGGTGGAACATTTCACCACCCCATGGAATACCTCCGACTTAGCGCCTCCAGGCAGAATGCCAAGCTCTTCCCATTTCTGGTAACGCGGTTCATATGCCAAAGCTTTCGTCAGTTCCATCTTTTCATACTCTGGTTTGTACAGATCCCGCAACACTGCATCTGCCACAGCCTCCGCCCGTTTGTGCACGTCTTCCTCCTGAATTCCAAACAAAGAGGCCAGCCGGTTTAAGGCTCCCATCCCTTTTATCTCTTCCTTGTTCCTGGCTGCATTCCGCACATTTAACGCCGTATTTTCCACCACATGGATATAACAGCCAGAACCGGAAGCCACTGCCCGCAAAAGGTTCCTGACTACTATAGTATCCGCATTCGCCCCGCAGATCCCACGGGGAGCTTCCGGTGTAATCCGGCATGGTCCATTGGCACACAGCCGGCAGCAAACGCCCTGAAGGCCAAACGCGCACTTGGTGCTCTGCCCTTCTACGCGGTGGTGGGATGTTTCCATAGACAGCCCTGCAATATACTCCTGTAAGGGCTTATCCGCGCTTTTGCAGGTACTGCATCCGTAACATTGATTCATTTTACTACCTCCTTTGTTTGTTGGCTTCACTGGTATATGATAAATCATATAATATTTTGTGATATTTTTCAACTTTTTTGTATATTTTACGCAATATCAATTTCTAGAAATTGTGAAAAACCTTTTAAAATTCATAAAAAATATGGGTAAATAATATATCGACACTGCCTAAAAGATATGTTAAAATAAATTGGTTGTTCAAACCGTATATTACCATTATTTGCGGAGGAACATTTATGAAATTTCTGGTTAACCAAAAACTTGCTACACGAATCGGTATCATCACCACATCCATCATCTTAGCAGGGATGCTTCTTCTGTGGATCATCGTATCTGCCAACGCCTCTTCCATGGTCAAAAATGATATTACCAACCAAATGACCGATGCCGTGGAATCCAGGGCTGCAATCATTAATACTTATGTAACTTCTGCTGAAGAATATATCACTGCGTTTGCCCTAAGCAGCGAAGTACACAATCTCCTTCTGGATCCAGACGATCCGGCGCTGCTGCAAAAAGCCCAGCAGTATACGGAGGATTTCGCTTCCGTGAAAGGAATTTTTGAAGGACTTTATATTGCTACTCCCGACACCCATGTTCTGACCCACACTTCCAAGGACGCTATCGGAATTACAACGCGAAAAGGAGATTCGCTGGTTACTTTCCAGAATACCATTTTGTCCAAACAGGAACTGACCAATTCAGGCATCATGAAGTCCCCCGGAACCGGCAGCATGATCCTTTCCATGTACTTCCCGATTTTTGAAGGCCAGCAATGTATCGGCTATGTAGGGGCCGGCGTTTATGCCAGCCACTTAATGGATTCGCTGCTGAATCTTTCTATTAAGGGACTGCCTGACAGCGAATACGTATTTATTAATGTAGAAAACGGCGTATATCTCTACCATGAAGATCAAGAGCTTCTGAACACAGAAACAGAAGACAATGGATATCTGGAGATTATCCAGAAGATACGCTCAGACGGCGATATCCAGGCCAATACATACTCTTACCAAGATGAAAACGGTACAAAACAGCTAGTGGTTTACAAATACTTAAAAGACCGCGGCTGGGTTTTCATGGTCAGGGACAGTGCTACAGAAGTCTATGGTTCTGTGGCCGCCGTCCGCGCTATAGTTGGTATCCTGTGCGCCATTGTAGCAGCCGCCATTATCACAGCTACCCTTTTTATTTTATATCGCGAGGGAAGGGAACTTATGGCTGTAGAAAACGCCATAGGCCGTTTAGGGGAGCTGAATCTGTCTGCTGATCAGGAACTGGAGGTTTTCTATGGCCGATCAGATGAGATTGGAATGATTGCCCAGACTACTCACCATGTCTGCGGCTGCCTGAAAAAAACCATTGATGATGTAGGGCGGATTTTAGGCGAGATGGCAAAGGGCAACCTTACCGTAGACGTTTCCCAGAATGAATCTTACTATATTGGCGACTTCAGAGCTTTGGCAAAAAGCTTAGTGTCTATCCATGCCAACTTAACCAACGTGATCCGGGATATTTCTCATGTGGCAAATCAGGTGGATACCAGTGCAGACCGGGTATCGGCAGGCGCCCAGGCACTGTCACAGGGCACAGCCGAACAGGCGATCTCCATTGACGGCCTTGTGTCAAATGTGTCTGCAATTACTTCCCAGATACAGACCAGCAATGTCCGCTGCCACAGCGCCAGTGAATTGGTAGATAAAGCCACCAGTTACGCCGACGAGGCAGATACTAAGATGGAACAACTGATGAATGCCACTAAGAATATTGACCAGTCTTCCAACAAAATTGTTTCCGTAATCAAGACCATTGAGGATATTGCTTTCCAGACCAATATTCTGGCGCTGAACGCCTCGATTGAGGCTGCCCGGGCCGGGGCTGCCGGAAAAGGATTCTCTGTGGTAGCAGATGAAGTGCGGAACCTTGCAGCAAAGTCTGCCGAAGCTGCTCAGAACACCGGCAAACTGATTAACCATTCTATCAATGATGTAAAAACAGGAACCGAATCCACTGATCTGGCTGTTTCTGCTATGCAGTTAATTAATGACTGTATCCAGACGATTAAAACGCTGATGGATGAAATCGCTTCTGCCAGCGTCCAGCAGTCAGAAATGATTACATTAGTAGAAAACGGAATCAAAGAGATTTCCGGAGTCGTACAGACCAATTCTGCCGCTGCTGAAGAAAGCGCCGGAGTTTCCAAGGAACTTTCCAATCAGGCACGAATGTTAAACAATTTAATCAGCCAGTTCCATATCCGCTAGAATGTATTTAAAGAACTGTAAAACTTACGGCAACAGGGCCTGCTGACTAACAGCAGACCCTGTATTTCTTTTCTTCAAAATTTCTATTTCTTAATTTTAAACCTTCTTATCGGTAAACCTTCTTTGTCTGTTATACAAGCAGTTCTTCTGCCTCACACCCATTGGCAAAAGGCCCGGGAAGAGGCATCATATCCCTCTCTTTTCCAAAGTAATCCCGGTTAAAGATAATGGAGGAACCATCGGGGTTTTCAAACCGCTGTTCCGGCTCAAAGGCTTCACCCATCATTTCCGTGCTGATAAAAGGCGTTTCAAATTTGGGAACAAACTGATACAGATTCGTTGCTAGGCGATACTTACCATCCTCTTCCTTTATGGAAAGCTCCACTTTATTTGCGGTATCAACCTTGTAATTTTCCTCACCGTCATAAGGCTTTGCCCCATTAAAGAATACATTTCCGCCGGTATAAACGGGAAGATGATCGTAATATACATCCCGGTTAGCATTGCAAACCGTATTTTCCCTCTTAAACTTGGCAAAATACGTTTCTGCTGACGGATACCCGTCATAAGGCTTGGTTCCGCATACAAACTGATACTGGCTGACTGCATGAACCCCTTCCGACTCAGCAAAATCAATTAAATCCTGGCGGATTTCCTGCTGCACGAAAATGTTGTTGTAGTACCGGGCATCACCGTGAAGGATGGTCATAAAACCGGCAACCTCTGTGCGGTGGGGCACATGGTAAGGCGTATACCTGGGAGATGGGAGCTTTCCTCTGCCATTATTCACCCCATCCCCTACCCAGGTAAAGGATCCGGCAATTAAATTATGGACAAAAGCAGTTCCCTGAGTACTGATGCGGGCTGCACAGTTGGATAATAAAAGGTTATTATCTACCAGAGTAGGACCATGGGACACTTCAATAAAAATATCTTCCCCCAGAGAAATCCTGTCTGCAATCTTAGTTCCTGCAGGCGGCACATTGTCATGGAACAAGTTCTGGCTTACCCGGGTTCCCTGAGCCTGCCAATCCAGCCAAAGTCCTCTGGTGCAGTGATGGAAATGATTGCGGCGGATTATAACGTCAATCGCAGCATGCATTTTGATCCCGCCGATTTCTGCCCCTGCCAGGTTCTGCTTATTATTAATATGATGAATATGGTTATCCTCAATGATGGAGAATACACCGCCCAAATGCCCTACAATCCCTGTCTGGCCACAGTCATGGATATTGCAGCGGCGGACAATATGGGAACCAATCGTTTCCTTCATCCAGCCTTCCCGCTGTGCCTGGCAGATGGCGTCCCGCTCTGTCTGGGTGCCGTCCTTATATAATTTGGTAGTCCACTTATTTTCATTTTCCGGCTGTAAATATTTCCCCAGAGAAATTCCGGAGCACTTAGAATGGGAAATCTCACAGTCCTCAATAATCCATCCCTTTGACCAGTGAGGCCCTACCATACCTTCCTGGTAAGCTGTAGGCGGAGCCCATGTGGTAGCTGCCTGCTTTACTGTGAAACCGGATAAGGTAATGTAGCCGATGCCTGTCCGGTCTGGGTAAAAGCAGTTGCGGCGTACATTGATTTCTACATTTTCCTCATTGGGGCACAAGCCCTGGAAATTGGCGTAAATCACAGTAAATTCGCCGTCCTGCTCAGCAAACCACTGATAAATAGTAAAATCCGGATCCCATGAGCTTTGATACACCTTAGGATTCTTCACCTCTTCAAGAGATGTGGCCTCATACAAGGATTTACCGTTTAAGTACACTTCCCCTGTATGGGCTGGCGTTACTGCTGTGTACCAGTCGCCTTTAATAATGGTAGCGTAGGGATTATAGCTGCCGAAAATCCCATTGGGAATCCGGGCCATCCATACATTGCCCTCATACTGAGTCCAGTTTTTTACCGGTTCCGCGCCAGTGATTACTGCCCCCAGCGGAACCTCACTGCGGTAAGTGATCCGGTGATCTTCATCCGTTCCGCCATAAGACGGATTCACATACTCACGGTAAACGCCGGGAGCTACGATAACTTCATCCCCCGGACGTGCAAGCTCTGCTGCCTGGCTGATGGTCTGGAATGGCTGCTCTTTTGTGCCTTGTCCCCTTCTGGAAGCATGGGCTGATACGTAATAAATCATAAATAAACCCTCCTGATACTTGACTGTCTGAATAAAAGTTAATATAATTATACTGCAATAAAAAAAGATTTTAAATAATAATACTGACCAAAAATATAAATATCCTGTCATAAATCGCGGCAGATGCAAAGGTAAGAAAAATGAAACAGTCCGGATATTTTGAAATGCCAGAGAAAAGATGCTATATTGACAAAAACCAAAAAGAAACCATCATTTATCAGAACCAGATGCTTCACTATGGGTTGTATACACCAGATCCCAGGAAAGCTCCATGGACCAGCATCCCCTGGCATTGGCATGATGAATTTGAATTTGGCCATGTGGTAGGCGGAAGCATCTTATACAAAACAAATCATCACGAATTTATTCTTCAAAAAGGAGATGGGATTTTTATCAATTCCGGAACACTCCATTATCTTCAGCCCCTGGAATCTGTGGAAACGGTTGCATTGTATACACAGTTCTTTGATCATTCCTTTTTAGCAGGCTACCCCGGAAGTATCTATGATGTAAAATATATTACGCCTGTGGAGGAAACCAAATCGTTAGATGCTGTCCCTCTGTACCAGTCAAGCAAAAAGGATGCTGAATTTCTCCATAAGCTGCAGCAGTGTGAAACAATCAGCCTGAAAAAGGAACCTTTTTTTGAGCTTCGCATCCGAAGTATATTTTCCGAATTATGGGAAACTGTCTACTCCTGGACCAAGGATCAAAAACACCGGAAACAAGCCTATGATTCTGTGGAGGATGAGCGGATTAAGCAGATGCTTTCTGTCATTCAGGAGCGTTACAGCGAAAAGCTTACTGTTGCTGACCTGGCAGCCACTGCCCATATCAGCGAGCGGGAATGCTACCGGATCTTCCGAAATATTCTGGGGAGCACTCCGGGAAGCTTTATTGAGCTGGTTCGTCTGCAAAAAGCCAAGGAACTTCTCCGGTATACCAATAAAAGTATTTTGGAAATTGCTTTGGAAACCGGCTTTGGCACCAGCAGCTACTTCTGCAAGCTTTTTAAAGCCAGCCACCACATCACGCCGAATCAGTACAGAAAGGGGAATATCATGTAAGCAGGAATTTTTGTAAAATTTTCCTTCTTCCTTTCTGCTGCTTTTCCAGCAAACACCTTGCAAACGCCGGATTTTTTCTTCATTTTCATCTTCATTTGAAAAGTAAATTTATCATTTACAAATCTCTGATCTTGTGCTATACTACCTTTGTTCGGGGCATTAGCGCAGTTGGGAGCGCGCCACACTGGCAGTGTGGAGGCCACGGGTTCAAGTCCCGTATGCTCCAGTAGAAAAACCTTGATTCTGTCAAGGTTTTTTATTCTACAGATTTTTAAGCTGCTGAAAGGGTTGCAAAAATAATTTGTACCCAAAATCATCATTATTCACAGGTGCTCTGTAAACCGGGACTAAAATCATTTCCTGCGCTTAAAAATCCCCAAATTATCTTGAAATAGCAAATCATTTATGGTATCCTATAGTTATACAGCAGGAAAGATTTGTCAAAAAACGGAATTTTGACATCTGATAACTATAGGAACTGCCGGTTCATAACCAGCTTTTCCATTATCCCTGCCTTAATTGGCGGAATTTTTATTTCCTCCTAAATTTGCTGCCAGCTTCATTGGGAGGAGGCCTTAGTTATGTTGAACCGCATAGAACATATATTTGAAACTATAACCGATCACTATATCATTGTTTGCCTATTCCTCAGCCTGTTTATTTTAACCTTTGTAGGGGTAGGTAATGTATTCATAGCTGCCCTGTTAGGCCTGATTCTGTGCACAGCAGGGTTTCTTTGTCGTCCGGCAAAGGCAGATTTATGGATTTTCATTCCTCTTCTTCTTTATAATGCAGCAAGCGCCCTTTCTTCCTGGCAGACATACGGAACCATTGCCAGCGGCTACGCTTCCACCCAGATAATATTTCCTGTTCTCTATCTTTTAATGGCTGCTTTGGAAAAAGAGGAATTGAGGCTGTTAAAGCAGCTATCCACAATCTTGGCAGGGATGATTGCACTTTTAGGAATCCTTCAGTTTGTTTTTGGCGCTCTCCAGGGCAGCAGCGGACGGCTTGGCAGCTTTTTAATTAACCCCAATGCCATGGGAATTTTCCTTGTAATTGGCTGGTTTTCCTTACTAAACTGCTGCTCTTTGGAACATGGGGCAAAGGGCTTTTTGAAAAAAGGCCTTCCTTATTTTGAACCAATTTTCTTTCTTGCAGCCGCCCTTACCTTATCCATGGGAAGCTTTGTGGCAATGGCTGCCGGAATTTTAGTACTTTTGCTTGAAAAAAAGAAACACGCTTCCTTTCGTGAAACCTTCCTGTACGGGTGCAGTCTGCTTGCAAAAGCAAGCCTTGGAGTCGGAACCGGTCTTCTTCTCTACCTGGCCGCCGACCGTACTGACGCGCCGTGGCTCTGCCTCCCTCTATTTCTTTACGGGCTGGCAGTGGTGCTGTGCTGGAAAAAATTTGAAGCGTTTTTGAGCGAATACTCCATAATGGCTGTTATCATCTCTATTCTGGGTTTTGCTGTAGCAGTAACCGCCGCTGCCGCCAGACCAAATGCCATTGCAACCTTTACCGAGCGGATAGAGATGATGGGCAATGGGATCCGGTATCTGACAGTAAATCCCCTGCTGGGTGTTGGTCCCTATCAGTGGAGGGTTTTAAATCTTTATGACAGTGATAAGTACTTTAATACCAATCATATTCATAATGTTTTGATTCATGTAGGTGTGGAGCTTGGCCTCATTGCGGCTGTCATGCTGGCTGTTATCGCCTTTCGTTTTTACCGGAAACGAAAAAGTCCTGCCTCAAATGCTGAATTTGCCGCATTTCTCACCCATAATTTAATAGACACCAGCTTTTTTTATATGGGGATTACAGCTCTTCTTTTGCTGACCACCGGAGAGCCAAAGCAGAACGGCAGGCAAATTCCCGCCGCTTTGGCCAGAGCAATATACGGATGCTTTTGGGCAATCTTCGCTTATAACTTGTACTGCTGCTTAACAAACGTTTAGGAGGATCGGCTATGCAGTTTAAAAAGAATGGATTTTTCAGCATATGGCTCCTCCTTTTTGGTTTTTGCGCCGCATCCGGAATCGTTTTGTTTTTTTGTTACCAGGCCCGAATCAAGCTTCCGGATTATATCGGAAGGGAACTGACCAGCCAGGAAAGAGAAAGCATCATCAGCCGAAACAGCCCCTACATCCAATATATTAATTTAACGGCTAATGCAGATTTTCCCCGGAACAGCAAAATTACAAAAATCACCGTCCATCATATGGCAGGGGATTTGAGCCTGGAAGCCCTGGGGGAATCCTTCTCCCGCGCAGACAGAAAAGCATCGGCCAATTATGCCATTGACAGCAGCGGCCAGGTAGCCCTGTACGTGGAGGAATGCAACCGGGCATGGACTTCCAGCAGCAGGGACAATGATCATCAGGCCGTGACTGTGGAAGTTGCCAATGATGAAATGGGCGGGGAATGGCATGTAAGCGATGCATCATATGAGATGCTGGTAGAGCTGTGTGTGGATATCTGCAGGCGAAATCATATCCGGGAATTAATTTATACCGGGGATGAAACCGGAAACCTGACCATCCACAAAATGTTTTCCAATCAGACCGAGTGCCCCGGACCCTATTTAGAAAGCCGGATGGCGGAACTGGCGGATACGGTCACACAGCGTTTGAACGCTCCATAAGAAAATCAATGCGGAAGGATACCCTCAGTGATCAAGGGGATACGCATTTTATATAGATGAGCAGTAAATCAGGTTCTGTCTGGAACCTGCCATATGAAAGGAGGTTTTATGAAATGGCATTGAAAAAGAAAGGGAGGGTATTATTTTCTACTTGTATTGTAGCATTGATGATTCTTTTGGCTGGAGTCGTGGTATTTGCCAGTGATTCCGATTCCATTCCAGATCTCGTTAAGGGTCAGTTTAGCAGGAACTCCTATGGCATAATTGTCGAAAAGCAGGTAGAGGTAATCACAGGCGCCAGCCCGGAAGAGGCTCAAGAAATAAAGGACAAAGGCTTTGTGATTGATGCTTCCGGGGAAAAAAATGCCCAAGACAAATCATATTCACAAAAGTTAATTCCAGATACCGATGATTATTTATTCTTCGATCCAGTTGCGAATAAGTATCTCACCTTAGATCCAGACCTCCCTCGACAAAATGTTTTTTTTGATTTTGATAGTGGTGAGAAAATTGAGATAACTGAATCAAAGTTCGAACGGGATGGTTTTAAGCTGACCGCCAGCTATCAAATTGAACATTTTAGCAAGTTTGAAAATATGGACGACGGGACAACGGAAGGTAGCAGAACCACCTTCAAAATTGGCGAAGGTGACACTAAAATCATTCTTGAAACACCATCCCCATCCCCTGTGCGCACTTATCAGCTAATACGTAATTCTGATGATAAGGTAATCGAGGAGCAGCAAACACAGGCTGGAACTGAATCTTGTGTGTTTACCTTCAAAGAAGGTTTTTTAGACAAAGGCACCTATTACATAAAGATAGATAGAACTGACACTTTAAGTACTTACCTCACCATTCACCAAACTTGCCCGCTAGTTTCTTTTGACCCTGATGATCCGGATCCAGAGAAACGCAAGATAATAACTGAAAATTATAACAGCAGCTCGATTACATTCGTTAAGATTATCAATAATTATGCTGCGGATCCTGTCAGCGGCCTGAAAGTTGAAAAGAAGTGGGATCATAAGGATAATCCGGAAAGCAGCCGGCCCGGGAGTGTTACAGTCCAGCTAAAACAAAACGGCAAGGATTTTCACCCGGATCCATCGGATCCCAATTCCGGCCAGGCAACGCTGAATCAGCAGAATAATTGGTCTTACATTTGGGAAAACCTTCCCGTCGGAACTTATGATGAAAAGAACACATTACAGAAATATACCTATACCATAGAGGAAATTACCATTCCCAATTATATTGTTTCCAGTTCTGATCCAAATGGCGTTGAGTTAACCGAGTCAGCTAATGATGACAAGAATTTTCCTGTCATTACCTTAACGAATACGTATACAAAAGAAACACCCAAAAAGGGCAGCTTGAAGATCACGAAAAAGCTGAACGATGCCGCACCTGATGAAGCGAAAAAGAAGGAATTCAGCTTTCTAGTCACGGGGCCAAGCTATCCGGAAAGCAGCCCGAAAAAAATTACAATTACAGGCTCTGGCAGCCAGCTCCTTTCCGATTTAGAGCCTGGATCCTATCAGGTGAAGGAAGATACCGATTCTGCCCAAGTGGAAAACTATCTGCTGACGGTAACGGAAGGCGGAACTGTAGAGGTAACTGTATCACCTGGCAGCACTGCCGAAGCCAACATTACCAATACCTACACAAAGGAGCAGCCTGTAACAGGCAGCCTGCAGGTTAAGAAAGCCTGGAAAGATGCCCCGGCAGGTACGAACTATCCGGAAGTCAAAATCCAGCTTTACCAAAGCGGTGACAAATACCATGATCCTGTAACTTTAAACAACAGGAATAGCTGGTCCCATATCTGGAATAACCTGCCTATCAAGGACGAAAGCGGCAATTATTATACCTACAAAGTAGTGGAAGAAAAGGTTCCTGACGGGTACTCCGTTTCTTATGAGCATAATGGGATCACCCTTTCAGCTCAGGAAAACGCCCCTTCCGCTTCCCCGTCCAATGCATCCATGCGCACGTCCGATACAACCCCTGGCGCCAGCCAGCCGGAAGATACAGGCGACACCCTGACTGCAACTCCGTCCAATGCATCTTTTCAGTGGCGGAAGCCAGCCCGCTCTAAGGCTGTCAGCTACTCTGCTTTTTCCGTCAGCAAACCTGCAGCTTCATCGGTTCCTACCATAACCGTTACGAATACGTATGAGGGAACCGATGATAAGCCGATTACCGGAGAACTTTCCATTAAAAAGACAGTAACCGGAAACCGCGGAGAGCAGAACCGGCAGTTTACCTTTACCATCACTTTGCGGGACGAAAAAGGAGAGCAGCTTCCTGGAAGCTATCCTTATGACGGCGCTAAGAAAGGAACCATTTCCAGCGGCGAAAGCATCACTTTAAAGCATGGCGAATCCGTTACCATCTCTGCACTGCCGGAGGGAACCCAGTATCAGGTGGTAGAGAAAGAGGCGGATCAGGGCGGTTATACTACTTCTTCCAGCGGAACAACTGGGACGATTGCCCTGGAAAAAACAGCAGAAGCAGCATTTACCAACCATAAACCAGGCGGCGGAAATCCTGGTGGAAATCCTCCTGGGGGAGGCGGCGGAGGAGGCGGTAAAACTCCAAAGCCAGATCCAGACCCAACTACCCCCCCGTCTGAGGTTACACCGCCTCCAACGGAAGAAACTCCTACCTTTCCGGAAACACTGCCAAACAGGCCTACAGAACTTCCGGATCCCAATTCACCGGATTCACCAGAACGATTCACTATCTGGGACGGCGACGTTCCAAAAACTTATGTAAAGGTGTGGAACCCGGAAACGGAAGAATTTATGTGGATCCCTGAGGAAGAAGTTCCCTTGTCTGGAATGCTTCCGAAAACAGGAGATACCAGCCACGGCGTTTTGTGGATATTCATAGCCATCCTTTCCTTATGCGGAATCGGAGCCCTGCTCTTTGTAAAAGCACGGCGCAGACATGATACATCTTCTTCATCATAAGAAGAAACAAAAACCAGCGGTTCAAAATGATCCGCTGGTTTTATTTCTGTTATATTTCTGTTATTCGTGATACCAGTTGCTGCCCATGCCGTAATTTACCGCCGCATACAGCTAATAGGTATATTCTGTTTCTGCTATTTGCTGCTGTCTGTGCTTTTTGCTTTCCTTTACAGAATTACCTTAGAGGGGCACTTAGCTGCACATTTGCCGCAGTTGGTACATAAATTATAGTCAATTACAGCCACATTATTATCCATGCTGATTGCTCCTGCCTCACACTGTTTCGTACACAAGGTACAGCCAATACAGCCGTTATCACATTTTGCCTTTACATCTTTTCCCTTATCGTGGGAAGAGCACTGTACAAGATGCTCTGCCTGATAGGGAACCAGTTCAATTAAGTGGTTGGGACAGGCCGCCACACACTTGCCGCATGCAACACATTTTTCCTTATCCACCACAGCCACGCCGTCCACTACATGAATCGCATCAAACTGGCAGGCTTTTACACAGCTTCCATATCCCATACAGCCGTATGCACAGGCCTTTTCTCCTGCTCCGGGAACAACGGCAACCTTGCTGCAGTCGTCAATTCCAAAGTATTTATATTGTACCCGGGTTTTATCACAAGTGCCTTTGCACTTTACAAAGGCCACTTTTTTATCGGAACTTCCGCTCTCTACGCCCATAATGGCAGCTATCTTATCTGCTACGTCTGCTCCTCCTACAGGACATCCGTTAACAGGAGCTGTACCGGCAGCAATGGCAGCCGCCAGGCCGTCACAGCCTGGAAATCCGCAGCCGCCGCAGTTATTGCCCGGCAGCTCAGCGCGAACCAGGATTTCTCTTTCATCTACTTCTACTTTAAACGCTTCACTGGCAATCCCAAGGAGGACACCGATGATAATACCGATGGCGCCGATGATAAGCGCCGCTAAAAGCAAACCTGTCATATTCATCTTCCTTCCTATAAATGGTTAAATCAATCCTGAAAAGCCAAGGAATGCAATCGCCATAAGACCAGAGGTAATCAGCACAATGGGAGAACCCTGGAAATTAAAGGGGATATCATTATCCTCGATGCTCTCGCGAATGCTTGCCAGTAATACAATTGCAATGGTAAAACCAACTGCCGTACCGATGCCATTTGCCACACTGTAAATAAAGTTATAGCCTTTCTGTACGTTTGTTAAGGCTGCGCCTAATACAGCACAGTTGGTGGTAATCAAGGGCAGAAATACACCCAGTGCCTGATATAAAGAAGGTACATTCTTTTTTAAGAACATTTCCACAAACTGAACCAAAGCGGCAATTACCAGGATAAAGGCAATAGTCTGCAAATATTCCAGTTCTAAGGGCGCCAGCACAAAAGAATATACCAGGTTCGTGGCGATACATGCCAGCGTGATTACAAAGATTACAGCCCCGCCCATACCAATAGAGGTATCTACCTTCTTGGAAACGCCAAGGAAGGGGCAAAGGCCCTGGAACTGGCTCAGGATAATATTGTTTACCAGAGCTGATCCTACTATAATTAAAATCAATTCTTTCATCTACCCGGCCCTCCTACTCTTCTGCTTTTGCATCTGCTGCTTTATCTTCAGCCGCCTTTTTTGCTTCTGCTTCTTTCTTTGCCTGTGCCGCCTTTATTGCCGCTGCCTTTTTTGCCTCTGCTGCCTTTGCTTCTTCCTTTGCCCGAATATCTTCCAAAACAGCGTGGTTAGAAGCACAGGTTCCGCCAGAGCAGGCTGCACAGTTGCCGCCGCATGCAAGACTGGATTTTGGTGCAGATCCATTTGTTGCGGAAGGCGCTTTAAACTTATTCTGCAGAGCCGTCAGGATTGCCAGTACAAAGAATGCCCCGGGAGCCAGACCAAAGATGGTGATCCGGTAGTCTTCCGGAATAAATTCAAATCCAAATACTGCGCCGCCGCCTAAAATTTCACGGAAAATGGCGATACAGGTTAAGCCTACAGTAAAGCCAAGCCCCATGCCGATTCCGTCGAATGCAGATTCCAATACGCCGTTTTTTGCTGCATAAGCCTCTGCACGGCCTAAAATAATACAGTTTACTACGATCAAAGGAATATAAATTCCTAATGATTTGTATAAACTGGGAATAAATGCCTGCAGCAAAAGCTGAACGATGGTAACTAAGGATGCTACAATAACAATATAAGCCGGAATCCGGACTCTGTCCGGAATAATTTTCCGCAAAGCAGAGATAATTAAATTAGAGAATACCAAAACCGCCGTTGTGGACAATCCCATACCCACGCCATTAACCGCTGTCGTGGTTACGGCCAGCGTCGGACACATGCCTAACATCAGAACGAAGGTCGGGTTTTCTTTAATAATACCGTTGTATAAACGTTCTCCACATTTATTCATGACTTCCCACCTCCTATTGTGTTATGCAGTTCTTTGCAAAGTAAACTGCCGCATTCACTGCATCGGTAACTGCTTCACTTGTAATGGTTGCGCCGCTGATGGCATTAATTTCATTATCAGAAGAAGCCCCATTTTTCGTAACTGCAAAAGCGTCTACATTTTTGCCGCTGTACTGGGCCTTCCACTCCGGTTTTTGGGCATTCATGCCAAGGCCTGCCGTTTCCGTAATAGTCAGAAACTCAATTCCGCTCACTGTGCCGTCTGCCTGAATCCCTACTGAAACTGTAATCGCGCCGCCATAACCGTCATTAGAAGTGGAGGTTACCACATATCCTACTGAAGCGCCGGAACTGTCCATAGCCATAACCGCCTCGTCTACCGTTACATTGCCATAGCCTAAACCAGCTATTTCTGCATTGGCAGACTCCATAAGACCTGCTAAATTTCCGCTTTCAAAAACAGAAGCTTCCGGAAGCACAGCCTGATAAGCAGCCGCCTTAGCCGCCAAATTTGCCTGCTCAATCGGTTCTTTTGTAACCCCGTATACGCCGCCTAAACATGCGCCTGCAACTAATGTAATGGCGCATAAAATCATGGCGTCCTTCATAAATCCGCCTTTACTCATGATTTCTTGCCCTCCTTTCCGAATGCTGTTGGAAGGGTAAATTTTTCAATTAACGGAACCAGCATATTGCTGATAATAATTGCATAAGAAACGCCTTCTGCAGAACCGCCAAACAGACGGAACAGTCCGGTTAAAATTCCTAAAAGGACGCCGAATACGATCTGGCCCTTAGGGGTAATTGGGCTGGTTACATAGTCTGTTGCCATAAAGAAGGCACCGAAAATTAAGCCGCCGCCGCATAAGTGAGCTGCCACAAATCCAAGA
Source organism: Lachnospiraceae bacterium (assembly GCA_022796475.1). Classification (GTDB taxonomy): domain Bacteria; phylum Bacillota; class Clostridia; order Lachnospirales; family Lachnospiraceae; genus Caccovicinus. Next base: position 20,054 of record JAAWIS010000008.1, read on the forward strand.
TCCTGCTGACCGAAAAGAAACACAAAAACCGCTGTAGTCAGGATATAAGTAACTGGAATCCGAAGGGAAATTACTTTCTTTGCCACCATATAGGCAGCTCCGATTAACAAGGCTATCACAGATACTTCCCCGATGGTTCCTGGAATCCGCCCTGTAAACATAGCAGCTACATCCACCGCCTGACCGGATTTTAACTGTGCAAGAGGGGTTGGGCCGCTCCACCCGTCAAGGGTAAAGCTGGACATTTTTCCAGCAAAGGAAATCAGCAGAAAGCATCGTCCTGCCAGAGCCGGATTCATAAAATTCTGCCCTAAACCGCCATAAAGCTGCTTTACTACAATAATGGCAAATACGCCGCCAAGAACCGGAATCCACAAAGGGATGTCAGCCGGCATATTCAGCGCCAGGATCATTCCCGTTACCAGGGCGCTTCCGTCCATTACGGTAATAGGCTTTTTTAATACAGATTCATATACATACTCGCTTAACCCACAGGCTGCCATGGTAATTCCAATCACCAGCAGCGCATGGAAGCCAAACTGATATACGCCGAAAGCTGCTGCCGGAAGCATAGCAATCAGCACATCATACATAATACTTTTTGTTGTCACCGTGTCCCTAACGTGAGGGGAAGATGATACGTTTAATAATTGGCTCATATTCAAATCCCTCCTACGCCTTTTTTCTGCGGTTTGCCGCTACCTGTTTTCTCATATCTTTAAATGCCTGGGTAAGGGGGCGCTTAGCCGGACAGACAAAGGTGCAGCTTCCGCACTCCATACATTCCATGCCGTTTACCTTCTCAAACCCTTCACAGTCGTTCTTTAACGCGGCTTTCATCATCATAGGTGGCACAATATGGCTGGGGCATGCGCTGACGCATCTTCCACACCGGATACACGGCGTAGGCTCCTGTGCCGCCACCATATCTTTTGTAAAGCAGGTAAGGGCGGAGGAAGTTTTTGCTACCGGCACATCGATAGAAAATAGCGACATTCCCATCATCGGGCCGCCGGAAATAATCTTTTCCGGTGCTTCCTTAAAGCCTCCTGCTGCTTCCAAAAGTTCCTGGTAATTGGTTCCCAGCTTTACGCTGAAATTCCTTGGATCAGCAACTGCATCTCCCGTTACCGTAATAATCTTGCGGATCAGAGGAGTCTGCCTGCAGACTGCATTGTAAATTGCAATTACCGTGTCAATATTATCTACGATGCAGCCGGCGTCTGCCGGAAGCATCGAGGAATTCACGCTTCTTCCAGTAATCGCATAAATCAGGGAACGTTCGCCGCCTTGAGGATACTTGGTAAGCAGTTCCCTCACCTCAATCCTTGGCTCATCCTTTACCAGCTCCTGAAGCTTTTTAATGCCCTCCGGCTTATTATTCTCAATGCCGATGACGCCCTTTGCGTGATCAAATAGCGACAAAATCACCTTTAATCCGCCTACTATCTTCTCTGGTTCCTCCAGCATCATCCGATAGTCCGAAGTCAAATAAGGCTCACACTCTGCACCATTTACTAAAATATAGTCGATTTTCGAATCATCCTTAGGAGTTAGTTTCACATGAGTCGGAAATCCGGCTCCCCCAAGTCCTACAATGCCAGCTTCTTTTACTATGTTCCGGATCTCTTCCTTGGAAAGCTTTGTGTAATCCCTGTCTTCCCCAAAATGTGGAATGGTTTCATACAAACCGTCATTTTCCACGATCACGCTTGTTGCCATCTGGCCATTTACCACCAGCCTTGGCTCTACTGCTTTTACCGTACCGGATACAGAAGAAAGTACATTGGCGGAAATAAAACCGCCTGCTTCTCCGATTATCTGGCCTGCCAGCACCCGATCGCCTTTTTTTACCAGTGGCTTTGCCGGGGCGCCGATATGCTGGGACATGGGAAATACCAGCTCGCCTTTGGGAAGCAGTTCCTGAACCGGTTTGTTCTCTGACAGCTCTTTTCCTTCATATGGATGAATGCCGCCTTTAAATGTAGCCAAACCCATCTAACCAAACCCTCTTTCTATTCACATTTTTCTTATTTTCTGATCCAGCCACTGACCTGTTTGGCCAAATCATCTTAAACAGTATAGCACAACTTTTTATGGTAAACAATTCAATTTTCCCTATGGTTTTACAGATTCCGATTCCTTTTTATCCAATTTTTGCCCTTTTATTCCCCATAAATTTATGCTGATTTTGTTAAAATATGCACAATATAAAAACCAGGAATTCCGCGGATTGTTTTTTTGCAAAAACATAGCAAAACCCTTTCCGCTTATGTATCAATATTTATACATTTTCCGTCTGCAGCAGAAATTGCCTCTGATGGAAATGACTCTCTTAGCTGGTTCTTTTTATACCAGTATGTGCAGATAATTTTCTATAAAATCTTTACAGAGCCCAGAGAGAGATGTCCTTATAAATGAGAGCTTCCAGCTCTGCTCAGGCTGCTGAAACAGGGCTGTCTGAAACAGAAACTCTTTCTGTAATCCCTGATATTTGCCACTTAAATGCCGCAAAAAACGGATATATTTTTCCGGCAGTTCCATCTGCAGTTCACCAAAAACGGGCAGCGAAGCAATCTCTTCTCTGCCCATTTTCCCAAAACGAACTGCCGGAACACAGAACATTCACATCAAAAGCTGAAACGCTCCCTAATTTTTCTGGTTCCATATTCCTGTTTTTTTTTATAATATTGTCTGTTTTTTTAATAAAGCAAACTTGTATACAAGCTTGTGAAAATTTTATTCATTTTTCCGTCAAAAAATACCCTTTTATTTCCATATTTCTTTTATTTATTATTATACTTATTAATATTTATTAGAAAAAACAATTAATCCAATTCCAATAACCCTGTATAAAGCTGATAGTACCGCCCTTTTTCAGCTACCAGCTCATTATGATCTCCACGCTCAATAATCCGCCCATTTTCCAGAACCATAATTGCATTGGCATTGCGGACAGTGGACAGGCGGTGGGCGATGACAAAGGTGGTTCTGTCTGCCATCAGACGATCCATACCGTGTTCGATATGCTTTTCCGTTCTGGTATCTACTGAACTGGTTGCTTCATCTAAAATCAGGATAGGCGCTTTGGATATCGCAGCCCTGGCAATATTTAAAAGCTGCCTTTGACCCTGGCTTAAATTCGCCCCATCGCCTTCCAGCATAGTATCGTACCCCTTGGGCAGACGCATAATAAAGGAGTGGGCTGAGGCAGTTTTTGCGGCCTTCACCACTTCCTCATCTGTGGCATCCAGCCTTCCGTAGCGAATATTTTCCCGCACAGTTCCGGTAAACAAATGGGTATCCTGAAGCACCATGGCAATATTTTTTCTCAAATTTTCCCTGTTGATTTTCCGGATCTCTACCCCGTCAATGGAAATGGTTCCTGACTGGATATCATAAAAACGGTTAATTAAATTAGTAATTGTGGTTTTTCCAGCTCCTGTAGAACCCACAAAAGCGATTTTCTGCCCCGGCTTTGCATAGAGGCTGATATCATTTAAAATAATTTTTTCCGGCTCATATCCAAAGGTTACATGGTCAAAAACCACATGGCCCTTCATAGGCTCGAAAACAACGGCATCTTTTTCATCTTTTGGCTCCGGTTCCTCGTCCATCACACGAAATACCCGTTCTGCCCCTGCCAAAGCGGAAAAGATATTGGAAATCTGCATGGAAATCTCATTAATGGGACGGGAAAACTGCCGGGAAAAGTTTAAAAATACGGTTAACCCGCCTACATCAAAGCCCTTCCCTACACAGAGAAGCCCTCCGATACAGGCTGTTAATGAATAATTTACCTGGCTTAAATTCCCCATCACAGGCCCCATAATTCCGCCGAAAAACTGGGCTTTTATCTGATGATCCCGCAGCTCCTGATTTAAAATTTTAAATTCCTCTTTTGCCGTTTCTTCATGGCAGAATACTTTAACCACCTTCTGGCCGGTTATGGTTTCTTCAATATACCCGTTTAGGGCGCCTAAGGAATACTGCTGGGCAGAGAAAAATTTCTGGCTCCGCCTGGCCACCGCGCCTCCGGCCTTCATCATAAGAGGAATGATTACCAGCGTAATAATGGTCAGATAAATATTCGTATAAACCATTAAGCAAAATGTTCCGATCAAACTTAGTGCTCCTGAAAAAAGCTGAACCAGAGTACTGCTTAACATATTTCCAATGGTATCCACATCATTCGTAAAACGGCTCATAATATCGCCGTTGCTGTTAGTATCATAGTAGCGCACCGGAAGAACCTGAAGTCTGGCAAATAAATCATTTCTTAGCTTGGTTAACGCATTTTGTGCTACTGTAACCATAACCTTAGCCTGAAAATAACTGGTAACAACACCAATCAAATAGACAGCCGCCATTGCCAAAAGTCCCCTGGCCAGTCCTGCCCCGTCGCCCCGGCTGCCGTCTGTTGGAGCAATGTAGGTATTGATAATCGGGCGAAGCAGATAGGAACCTGCCAAAGTGGCGGCGGTGTTGATAATCACACAGAAAAGTGCCAGTGCCATCTTACTCTTTTCTTCATTCAAATAGTGAAACAGCCTCCCCACTGTCCTTTTTGCATCTTTGGGCATCCTTTTGGGCCCTTTCTGTCCTCTTGCACCGGGACCATGACCTGGCCCGGGACCACCAGGGCCCCCCGGCCCTCTCTCCCCGGCAGCAGCCCGGTTTCCGTACCTGCGTTTTAAACTTTGCCTTCTTTTTTCTGTATCCATCATCAGGCCCCTGCCTCCTCTTTCTCCCTTTGGGAATAATAAATCTCCTGGTAAGCTTCACAGCTCTCCAGTAATTTACTGTGGGTGCCAATAGCTGTGATCTTACCGTCCTCTAATACCATAATCTGATCTGCATTCTCTACCGATCCAATTCTTTGAGCAATGATAAATTTCGTGGTATCCTTTAGGGAAGTCCGGAAGCATTCCCGGATCTTTGCCTCTGTAGCCGTATCTACAGCGCTGGTGCTGTCATCTAAAATCAGAATCTTTGGCTTTTTTAACAATGCTCTGGCAATACAAAGCCTCTGCTTCTGACCGCCGGAAACATTAGAGCCTCCCTGGCCGATTCCGCTGTCATAGCCCTTTGGAAATGCCGTGATAAAGCTGTCTGCCTGGGCGCTGTCAGCCGCCTTTCGGATTTCTTCCATAGAGGCATCTTCATCTCCCCACCGCAGATTTTCTTCAATCGTTCCGGAAAACAGCACATTTTTTTGAAGTACCATGCCAACGCCGTTTCGAAGCTGCTCCAGGGAATATTCCCTTACATCTACCCCATCTACCAGCACCTGGCCGGAAGTAACGTCATAAAGCCTGGGGATCAACTGTACCAGGGAAGTTTTCCCGCTTCCCGTAGCCCCAATAATCCCTATTGTCTGCCCTGGTTCCGCACTGAAATTCAAATGTTCCAATACCAGGCTGTCTTTCCTATTGCCATAGGAAAAGCATACATCTTTAAACTCCACCCGTCCTTCTTTTACCTGAAGTGTTGGGAAAGCTGCCTGTTTATCTGTCAGATCAATTTCCACATCCATAATTTCATTAATACGCTTTACACAGGCCATTGCTCTGGAGCTTTGTAAGAACACCATGGAAAGCATCATCAGGGACATTAATATCTGCACAATATATGTGGTAAATGCTGTTAAATCTCCCACCTGCATCTTGCCGGCTATGATGATATTTCCGCCATACCAGACTACAGCCAGGGTAGTTACATTCATTGCCAGCATCATCACCGGCATTGTAGTAATGACCACATTGAAAGCCCTTAAACTGGCCTGTTTCAGATCATTGTTGGCTTTCTTGAATTTTTCTTCCTCATAGTCTTCACGTACAAAGGATTTAATGACCCGAACATTAGTCAGCGCTTCCTGAATCCCATTATTTAAGGTATCAATCGCTTTCTGCATTCCCTCAAATCTGGGATACGCTGTCCGCAGAATCACGGCAATCGCTAAGGTTAACAGAGGGATTACTACCAGGATCACAAGGGCAAGCCGGGCATTCATAAGAAATGCCATAATTAAGGCTCCAATCAGCATACCCGGTGCACGAAACATCAGCCGAAGCCCCATCATAACCACATTTTGAATCTGCTGGATATCATTGGTCAGCCGGGTTACCAAAGAACCGGTGGAAAAATCATCAATATTCTGAAAAGAAAATTCTTGTACCTTTTCAAACAAATCCTGGCGCAGATCGCTGGTAAAACTGATCGAAGCCTTGGCGCTGAAATACGCACCGCCTATCCCTCCTGCTGCCATTACCACAGCAGTCAGCACCATAGCTGCTCCCATCATCAGGATATAGCTCTTATCCCGGTTTGCCACCCCATTATTAATAATCAGCGACATCATCTTTGGCAGCATAATTTCGCCCAGTACTTCCGTAATCATCAGAACCGGACCAAGGATAAACGCCCCGATATAGGGCCTGATATATGGCTGATATCGTTTCATTTCAACATTTCTCCCTTCCTGCTAAAATTTGCTTAGTTCATCATCTGTTCCATATTCTGATACACTTGGCTTAAAAGAGCTTCCAAATTTCGGAAATCCTCCTCCCGAAATCCGTTAAATATTTCTTCCTCTGCTTTTCGAAAAATCTGATAGCTCTGGTTCACCACTGCCTGGCCTTTTTCGGTTACCTGCAGACGGTTGCAGCGGTTATCCTCCTGATCCATAACCCGGCGGATATATCCTCCCTTTTCCAGCTTTTTCAGAGAAACTGCAATCGTGGCGGCAGACGTTTCATGAAGCTTTGCAATTTCCTTCTGGGTAGCATCCGGATTCGATGCAATAAACATTAAAATCTGGTGCTGACTGCGGTACACTCCCGTCTGACGAACCTTACTTTCAATTACAGACCGATGCAGACGGAAAATTTTCATTAAAAGCTTTAATGCATGGTGGCTTGGGGTATCCGGTTCCCTGCACTGCTGATTCATATGGATTCCTCCTTTTCGTATTTCTGTACTCTCAGAATCTCTCCTGCACCTGCCTTTTGGCTGATTCCAAGCCCATTGAAATCCTTTTATCAATTAAATAGTTAATAATTAGCTAACTATTTATTTAATCACGGTATGGATTATACCCGATGAAACGCCAATGTGCAAGAAGAAAAATTGTGAAAGTTTTGTGAACTGCTGTCCGTGAGCTTAACATAATTCTGTATTAATGCCACAAAAAAATATCATTTCAGACTAATCTGTGGTATGATAATAGTATATCGGACGGAATGGAGGGGATCAAATTTATGACCGAATTTATAATGAAGCCGAAGATCGATTTCGCGTTTAAGGAAATTATGATGGACGAACAAAGCCGAATCGGCTTCTTATCTGCTATTTTAAAATTAAATCCAATGGATATTAAAGAATCAAAGATTTTAAATACCAATCTCAGAAAGCTGTATGAAAATGAGAAGCAGGGTATTCTTGATGTAAGGATTTTGATGAACAATGATACGGAAATTGATATTGAAATTCAGCTTGCGGCTTTAAATGTATGGGCGGACCGTTCCCTGTTTTATATTTCCAAAATGTATACGGAACAAATTCATTCCGGGCAGGACTATTCTGTATTTAAGAAATGTGTAAGCATCAGTATCCTGGATTTTGAATTATTTAAGAAAGAACGGGAATTCTATTCCTGTTTCCATATTCGTGAAGATACCCGTCACACACTATACACAGATAAAATGGAATTCCATGTGTTAGAACTTCCAAAGCTTCCAGAAGGGTTAAAAGAAGAAGGCAACGATATATTATTGTGGGCAAAATTCATTAACGCGGAACGAAAGGAGGATTTTGATATGTTAGCTGCGAAAAATCCATATATCGGAAGCGCATACCAACAGCTCCAGATTATCAGCCAGGATAAACAAAAGCGCCTGGAATACGAAGCACGGGAAAAAGCGCTTCGGGATTACAATCAGCTAATGGCGGAAGCTGAACAGCGGGGGCTGAAACAAGGGCTAGAAAAGGGATTGGAAAAAGGGATTCAGAAAGGCATCCAGAAAGGGCTGGAAGAAGGGATTCAGAAAGGCATCCAGAAAGGCATCCAGAAAGGGCTGGAAGAAGGGATTCAGAAAGGCATTCGTGAGTTAATTCTGGACAATTTAGAAGAGCAGATCCCAGAAGAACAGATTCTGCTCAAACTTCAAAAACCTTTCAATTAACGGAAGACAAAGCGAGGCAATATTACAAAGAATTATCTAAAACATGAATCTAAAACACGATACTTGTCATTTTTATACTGCCCGGCAGCTCATGTACGGTCTGCTTCATAGAGCAGCAAATTACCTGCTTAAATTTCTGTTTTGATGCTTCCTGTAAATCTGGCTGAAAGCAATGTGTCAGAACACTAGATCGAACACATAACAGCCAGATTTACGTCCACCGGTTAAACTCATCTTCTGTGCACTTTACATAGTGCATCCCCCCTATCAGATGATAACTTCCCTTACTATAGTCAATTCCCAAAGTTTTCTTATCATAGCTCTTCCAAATCCGTTTTTTCGCCACTACTGGATTAAGCACCGGAATTGCTGACAGCAGACTTTTGGTATAGGGGTGAATCGGATCCTCAAAAATCTCTTCTGCCGTTCCAGTTTCCAAAAGATGCCCCTGATGAAGAACTCCAATCCGGTGTGAAATATATTTTACCATGGATAAATCATGGGCTATAAATAAATATGCTGTTTTTGTTTCCTCCTGAATATCTTTCATCAAGTTCACCACCTGGGCCTGAATCGAAACATCAAGGGCTGAAAGGCACTCATCTGCAATGATTAATTGGGGATTCATAATCAATGCCCTGGCAATCCCTACTCTCTGCCGCTGTCCGCCGGAAAATTGATGGGGATACCGATAACCGTGCTCCATCGTCAATCCCACTTTAGCCAAGATTTCTCCCACCCTGGCATCCCGCTCAGCCCTGGACCTGCAGCTATGGTGAATCTCCAGCCCTTCCCTAATAATGCGGCCCGCCCGCTTCCTTGGATTTAAGGAAGCCATGGGATCCTGGAAAATCATCTGCATTTGGGTGCGAAGGAATTTTTTAGTATCCTTATCCATCTGCCTGCTGATATCCAGCCCATTGAACCAAATCTTTCCGCCTGTAGGATTGTAAAGACGTATGATGCTTCTTCCAATGGTTGTTTTGCCGGATCCGGATTCTCCTACCAGCCCATAGGTTTCCCCTGGGTAAATTTCAAATGACACATCTTCAACTGCTTTTACTGTTACAGTCTGCTGCCGAATGGGCATTCTAAGTCCAGGTATTCCAAAATCCACACATCGGGTTTCATTTATGGCTGTGCACTCATTTGCTGGCCTGTGCTGGTTTACTGCACCGCCTGGATGAACGTGAAAATACTGCTTTAATCCTTCTACTTTTAAAAGGGGCTTAAGACTATAATTTACTGCCATATTCCCTGGCCTCCTTCCTCATGCGGTTCAGCCTGGCTTTTAGTTCTTTTGGCATCTCCACCTTGGGCGCCCTGGGATCCAGCAGCCAGGTTGCAGCAAAATGAGTATCCGTAATCTGAAACATTGGCGGCGCCATCTTATCATCTATCACCAATGCATAAGGATTTCGAGGGCTAAAGGCATCCCCGGCACACTCATGAAGCAAATCCGGAGGAGAACCTGGGATGGGATCAAGCCGCCGGTCCATTCCATTCATATCTGGCGTAGCAGAGAGAAGCCCCCAGGTGTACGGATGGCGGGGATCAAAGAAAATTTCATCAGCTCTGCCCTTTTCCACAATCTTTCCTGCATACATCACATTCACATAGTCAGCCACCTTAGCTACCACTCCAAGATCATGGGTAATATAAATGACAGAAAGGCCTCTTTCCTTCTGAATCCTTTGAACCAGCTCAAGGATCCTGGCCTGGATCGTCACATCCAAAGCGGTAGTTGGTTCATCACAGATTAATAGTTCCGGGTTGCAGGCTAAAGCAATCGCAATCGCCACTCTTTGTTTCTGACCTCCTGAAAGCTGGTGGGGGTACTGCTTCATCCGCTTTTGCGCATCATCGATTCCTACTTCCTCCAAAAGCCTTACCCCACGATTCCACGCTTCTTTCTTTGGCATTTTAAAGTGCCAGATCATCCCTTCCATAACCTGCTTTCCAATTGACATAGTGGGATCTAGGCTGGTCATCGGATCCTGAAATACCATGGCAATCTGCTTTCCGTTCATATGTTTCCGGATCCACTTCTTATCCTGCTTCAGGATATCTACTTTTTCCCTTCTGCCGTCTTCATGATAACAGCAAAATTCAATGCTCCCCTTTACAGAAGCATTGCCTGCCAATATTCCCATAACTGCCTTCATGGTTATGGACTTTCCAGATCCAGATTCCCCTACTATGGCGGCCGTTTCCCCCCTTATCAAATCCATATCCACACCTTGGATCGCATGAACTGATCCTGCTGCAGTATGGATGGTAATGTCCAAATCCCTAATTTGGAGAATTTTTTCTTTTTCTTCTGCCATAGTCAATCACCTCATACTTCTTTTCGCTTTGGATCCAAAGCCTTTAAAAGCCCATCTGCTGCCAGATTAAAACTAAGCATCAAAAGCGCCATTACCGCAATCGGCGGGATAATCTGATAAGGATGGGCAGTAAAGCTGTTAAAGCCTTCCGCGATCAGCGAACCTAATGAGCACTGAGGAACCGGAATTCCAAGTCCTGCAAAGCTTAAAAATGCTTCCGTAAAAATAGCTGTGGGAATCGAAAACATAACCTGGGTAATAATCGGCCCCATGATATTAGGCAAAATCTCACGAAAAATAATAAAAAAGCATCCTGCTCCCAAAGTCCTGGAAGCCAGCACAAATTCCTGCTCCTTAAGCTTGAGCATTTCTGCCCTGGCAATCCGGCTCATGCCCATCCATTCAGTCAGCATTAAAGCAAGCATTACCGTAAGCATACCAGGCTCCAGCGCCATCAGAAGAAGCGTTACCACCACCAGCCTTGGAATGCCGTTTGCAATCTCAAGGAACCGCTGCATAACCATGTCCACCCATCCTCCAAAGTACCCGGAAATCAGCCCATAGCTCATTCCGATTACCATATCAATCACAGTGGCAGCCACGGCTATTATCAGGGAAACTCTGGTGCCTAACCAGGTACGGGTCCAAATATCACGGCCAAAATTATCGCTTCCAAACCAGTAATATACATTCTCAAGATTCTTTTCTTTATATCGGTTTACAACCTTTGTTCCGGCACCTGTTTTTAGTACCTCACCGCCATCAAAAATTCCAAAATTCTCCAGCACCCTCACCCTTGGGGCAAAATTCTTCTGGCTTAAATACTGTTCTGAATACGTATAAGCATTCATTCCCGGGCCTGCCGCTGCCATAATCCCAATCAAGATGATAAAAACCAATCCAATCACTGCACTGGCTTTCTGAACATACCCTTTCGCTGCGTCCAGCCAGACACTTTGAACTGTAAAACTGGCATCAGGAACCATCTCTTCCCTGTTATCCTTCAGCCGAAAATCAGAATCAGCAGGTACATAGGCCTCCGCTTCTAAAATGGTTTTGCACCGATTCGGTTTTCTGCGTTTCATAGATGAATCTCCCCTCTTGATAAGCGGATTCTGGGATCAATCACCACATAAAGGATATCCACCACAAGCATAAGGCCAATATACATGGCAGAATACAAAAAACACAGGGCAATTGCCACATTATAATCATTGGATTGGATTGCATTCACCAGAAGGCTCCCCACACCGGGAATAGAAAAAATCTTTTCCACTACCAGAGAACCTGTCATCAAATCTGCTGCCAGCGGAGCCAATACCGTAATAACCGGAATCAATGCATTGCGAAAGCCATGATGAAAAATCAGAGCAGCCCCTGAAATCCCCTTACTTTCTGCAAAAAGCATATAATCGCTTCCCAAAACCTCCGCCATTTCGCTGCGGGTAAACCGGGCAATACTGGCTGTGGTAAACATAGATAAAGCAATGCTGGGGAGAACACTGGAAATCAGAGCTTGCTTTTCTTTAAAAATCATGGGAAACAGCCCCATTTTAAATCCCAGGGTATAGCTTAAGACCAGTGCAAATACGTAGGAAGGCACAGACACGCCAATTACAGAAATAACCGTTGCTAAAACGTCCCATATGGTATCCTGCCTGAAAGCTGCAATCAGGCCTAAAACCAGTCCAAATACGGTGCCTAAAAAAACAGCAGTCCCGCCAATCCGGATGGAAATAGGAAGTCTGGTTTGAATCAATTGAGAGATTGGCGTATTTTTGGAAATACTGTAGCTTACACCAAAATCGCCTTTCAGCATATTTTTGACATAATTAAAAAATTGCACGATAAGGGGCTGATCAAGGCCGTATTTGGCATAAAGCACCATACGCTGATCTTGATTCAGCTTTTCGTCATGAAAGGGGGAGCCTGGCATTAACTGCATCAAAAGAAATAGTACCAGCAAAATTGCAAGCAGCGTAAAAAAAGAAGTCAGGATCCGCTTCAGGATATAGTTCTTCACTAATCTGCCTCCTTTTCACAAAGGAAAATGCTTCTATGATACAAAAAGCGTAATGTCGCGTTACCTCTGTAACCACTCCATTACGCCAAAATATAACATGTTTTTCATTAAAAGTCTACTTTATCTTATTTTCTATACAATCCGCTCCATGGTTCCAAAAGCAGACCAATCCATCAGAGCTGCCAAACGGTTCCGGATTTCCCTGTAATCAGCCGATACCAGCTTTTTTCCCTTTACCAACTGTTTTCCGGCTACATAAACATCCCTTACATTTCCGCTGTTTGCACTGTAAACTAAGGCAGAATAGGGATCATAAACAGGGAACATATTCACAGAATCCGTTTCCACTACCACCAGATCCGCTTCCTTTCCCGACTCAATGGATCCGGTTACAGAATCCAGCCCCAGGGCCTTAGCACCTTCGATGGTTGCCATAGATACAATCATTTCTGCCGGAAATACACTCCGATCCTGATTTTCATTTTTATGAAAATTAGCGCAGAAGCGCATTTGAGTAAATAAATCCAGGGTATTTCCGCTGGCCGGCCCGTCTGTTCCAAGGCCAACCGGAATCTGAAGATCATGCATGGCAAGCACTGGAGCAACCCCTTTTGCCGCCTTTGTATTGGAGGCAATGCAGTGGGACACTTTGCTGCCTCTCTCTTTTAACAGCAGCCTGTCTTCTGCTGTCAAATGAATACAGTGAGCTGCTATCGTTTCCGGTCCCAGAACTCCGATCTGATCCAAAAACTCCACTGGAGTGCAGTTATACTGTTCCCGAAGCTCCTTGATCTCATAGTCCATCTCTGCAGCGTGGAGAGTAAACGGCACCTGATAATCCCGATCTAACTGATAGGCTAATTTTAGCATGTCAGGGCTGCAGGTGGTGGTGCCGTGAGGAGCCAGGCAGGCAGATATTCTGGGGTGGTCCTGGTACTGCTTCATCAAGGCTTCTCCCCTGGCTATCGCCTCCCTTGGAGAGGTTACATCACAGGCTCCCTGATCAATCACCGTCTGTGCGGCTATTCCGCGGATCCCAAGCTCATCCATTGCAGCAGCTGCCTGTTCCTCAAAATAATACATGTCTAAAACTGTAGTAACTCCTCCAAGGAGAAGCTCGCAAATGGCAAATAAACTGGATGCCTTTGCCATCCTCTTATCCATAGCCTGCTGTTCCATAGGAAGGAGAAATACCCGAAGTCTGTCTTTGCAGTCATCTCCCAAACCGCGAAATGGAACCATGCCAATGTGGCTGTGGGTGTTTACCATGCCAGGCATCACAATTCCCCGACAGGCATCCTTTATCAGGCAGTCCTCCTGGGGCTTCCCCAGCTCATCCATAGGGCCTGTTTTCAGGATCTTACTTCCCTCAAACATAACATATCCATTTGGATACCAATCTCGTGCCGGATTCATTGTCACAATGATTCCATTCGTAATCAAGGTTTTCATTCCGCTGTCACTCCTGCTGTCATAAATATTCTTCGATTAGAGGCACCTGCCTCTGGCTTCTGACTTCAAGCATACCGTAGTCTGTAAGTTTTAAAGACGGTGAAACGGGAAGAGCCAGAGTAGACATGGACATGATTTCATTATTGTTCCGATATCCTAACTCTGCCATAACATCCCTTACCTTTCCCAGATCTTTTGCCAGTTCTTCCAAGGGGCCATCGCTGATTATGCCGCCTACATTCAGTCTTGCTTCCGCCTGTACTCTGCCGCCGGCACAAATCACATATCCGCCCTGAAGTTCCAGCACCCGGTTTTGGGCGAGAGCCATATCCTCAGGTGAATTTCCTAAAACCAGCAGATTATGGCTGTCATGGGACCAGGTTGTAGCCGCTGCACCCGGCTTATCAAACCCGCCTTCCACCAGTCCGTATGCTATGTTTCCATTTTTTCCATAGCGTTCAAACACGGCAGCCAGACACAGCCCTGCCTCCTGCCAGCAAATCTGCCCATCCCTTACAGGGATTTCCCGGCAGACCGCTTCCGTGGCTGTCCCAAAGGTACTGATTTTCATTACATTTGCCAAAACTTTAGAGCCTGGTTTTTCCGCTTTCAGAATGAACATGGAAGGCTCTGCCTGTATGCAGTGTACAGAATGATAAAAATGGGGCGGAAATGGAAGTTTTCCGGAATCAGTTCTCTCTTTTTTTGCAGAAATGGTTCCGGAATCTATGCCTTTCACTTCCTGATCCTGGTACACCAGTTTTCCGCCTTTTATCACTGCAGCAGGCTGAAAATCCTCCAAATTCCGAAGGAGCACTAAGTCCGCCAGTTTCCCTGGCCCAATCATTCCCCTGTCATCTAAATGCATCCGTCTGGCCGGAGTATAGGTAGCACAGTAAATCGCCTTTTCCACTGGCATTCCCGCTTTTACTGCTGTAACGATCACTTGATTTAGCTGGCCTTTTAAAAGCTGATCTGGCATGGTATCATCCGTTACTAACGCCACATTCTCATACAGATGGTTTTTGCATACTGTTTCCACCACACCATTTGTAAGAGATTTTTTCTGCAGCTCCAGAAACATTCCTAAATCCGTTTTTTCCAGCACAGACTCCTCTGTCTGCTGGGTATGATCCGCATCCACCCCTGTGAAAATAAACCGGTTTAAATCTCTTCCGCTGATTTTCGGGCAATGGCCTTCCAGCCGGATATCTCTTCCCCGCATATTTTGGCACATGCGGATAAGCCGAAGGATTTCCGTATCACTTCCATCCTCCGGCACCAGGCTTTTAAAATTCATTACCTCCCCAAGACACAGTACCCGGCTGTCCTGTAAAAGCTCTTCTGTTTCCGGTTCTCCGATGGAGCATCCAGAGGTTTCCAGTTCCATACTGGTAGCCGGAACGCTGGAGGGAATTGCATAAAAAATATCCAGCTCCGTTTTCTGTTCCAGAAAGGTCCGGACTCCTTCTATGCCAAACACATTGGCAATTTCGTGGGCGTCTGCCACAACCGTTGTGGTTCCTGCTTTCAGGCCAAAATGAGAAAATTCCATAGGGTAAGTCATAGAACTTTCAATATGCATATGGATATCCACCAGGCCTGGGATCAAATACATTCCTCTGCCATCAATTATATTCCCTTCCTGATAAGAAATTTCAGGGGAAACTTCAAAAATCCGTTCCCCTGAAACTGCCACATCCCGCTTTTCAAAACACTGCCTGAATGTCATGTACACCCAGGCATTTTTAATCACATAATCTGCCTTCACATAGACTCCTTAATTGTTGATAATACGGTTCCACTGGTCAATCCAGCTATTTAACTGGCCATTTACAAATGTGTAGTCTAACGCTTTGGCGCCTTCAGCTACTGCGCCGTAAGTCATATTCGCTGCTTCCTCTTCTGTAAAGGTAACTTTGCTGTTAGTCGGCCCTTCATTCAAAGCCTTTCCTGTCTTAGTCTGCAGTTCCTGGCTGATGCGGTAGTTTAAGTATGCATAAGCCAGATCCTTATTCTTGCAGTTTTTCGTAATGCTGATAATGTTAAAGTTTGCATAAGTAACTTCCGGGCTGATATAAACAACATTAGGATTTGCCGCCTGGATCGTCGGCACGCCAAAATCTCCTACCACTGCTGCTGCTACTTCTCCTGAGGTAAACATATTAATTAAGTCGGAAGACTTGGCATAAGTTTTTACCAGATTTGGCTTTAACTCTGTAAGAGCCTGGAATGCTGCTTCCCCATTATCACTGGTAATGTCAACCCCTGCATGATCGCTTGCCATGTATACCATAGCCGGACCAAAGGTGGTGGTAATCTCAGGAATGGAAACCATCCCCTCTAACCTTGGATCCCACAGGTCATCAAAACTTTTAATTTCAAAACCAACTGCATCCGGATTATAGATGATACCGATACTATTAATCGTATATGCCACACCCTGGCCTTCTTCTGCCATTGTTTTTGCTGCAGTAATTAAATCTGCTGCATTTTCCAGTTTGCTTAAATCGATATCCTCAAACAGGCCTTCTGCAATTCCCTTTGACGTCATAGCCTGTGACAGCTCGATCACATCAATGGTAGACTGGCTGTCTGCTGCAAGCTTCGTATAACGGTCATTGGTTCCGCCGGTTTCCGTTACAATTTCACAGTTGAATTCCTGCTCAAAGGGGGCATAAACTTCCTCAGCGGAAATATCCTCGCTTAAGCCAAAGGTAGATAACACCAGCTTCTGGCTTCCGCCGTCACCGGAGGGTTCCGCCGTTGTTTCTTCCTCTGCTTTTTCGGCTGCCTGCTGAGTTGTTTCCCCGCTTGAGCTGCTTCCTGCATTATCGCTGGAAGCGCCGCCGCAGGCAGATACGGCCATTGCTGCACAAAGAATTGCTGCCAATACTTTCTTTTTCATAAATTTTCCTCTTTCCTCCCTAATCTGGGAATTATATTATATGTTAATAGTTACTTCTTAACTAAAATCAGCTTATCTTCCGGCAAATACAGCCGGATTCCTTCTCCCTCATTAAAAATGCGCTCCGTTCCCATATTCACTTTAAGGATACCAGCCGCTGTGTTCACCTCATACTGATAGCTTTTTCCTAAAAATGTCCTGACTCCCACAGTTCCTTCCAGTACATTATCCTTCTGGCCTTCCTCTGCCAGACAGATATCATCTGGCCGGATAGTGCCGGCAAAGGGCTCTTTTCCCCATTCCATATGGACTACGAACCGGCTTCCATCTGCTGCCTGATAGGTTTGTCCTCCCACAGGGCTTAATTCCAGGAAATTTTCAAAGCCGATAAACCGCGCCACAAATTCTGTAGCCGGTTTTTGGTAGATATTCTCCGGGGAGTCGTACTGTTCAATTACCCCCTGATTCATAATCGCTACCTTATCTGATATAGAAAAGCATTCTTCCTGGTCATGGGTAACAAACAGTGTGGTAATGCCAAGCTGCTTTTGAAGGCGTTTAATCTCCACCCGCATACTAACCCGCAGTTTTGCATCCAGATTGCTTAAGGGCTCATCCAGTAAGAGAAGTTTCGGTTCAATTACCAGTGCCCTTGCAAGAGCCACACGCTGCCTTTGACCGCCGGACATTTCCTTGGGGAACCGCCCGGAAAGCTCTGTTAAGCCGCACACCTTAAGAATTTCTGTTACTTTCTGATCAATAACGCCTTTATCCATCTTGCGTGTCCGTAAACCAAACGCCACATTATCGTATACGCTTAGATGGGGGAACAGGGCATAGCTTTGGAACACCAGACCGAAGTTCCGCTTATGGACTGGCACTTTTGTCATATCCGTTCCATCCAGGGTAAAGGTGCCGCCCTTTGGCTCAATAAATCCTGCCACCACCCGCAGAGTTGTGGTTTTTCCGCATCCGCTTGGCCCAAGAAGGGAAACCAGCTCCCCTTTTTCCACCTCTAAATCAAGTCCCTTTAAAATCTGTTTCTTCTTGTCATAGCTTACATCAATCTGCTTTAGTGTCATAAAAGCCATTGTTCTTTCCTCCTATTTTGCCAGCGAGGCAATACCTAAGGTTTTATCTACAATTACCATTATAATTACAGTAGCCGCCATCAGCAGCACAGAAACCGCAGATACAGTAGGGTCATAGTTATATTCAATATAGTTCATCAGAGTCGCCGGAAATGTGCTGACACCAGGACCGGTTAAAAACATGGATACCGGAATGTTATTAAACGAATTGATAAAAGCCAGCATAAATGCGGAGGAGATACCAGATGTTACATTAGGAAGAACTACCTGAAAAAATGCCTTTCCCTTGGGAGAGCCTAAACTCCACGCCGCTTCCTCGATGGAAAAATCAAACTGTTCCATAGCTGAGCCTACCACCCGGATCACGTAAGGCAGCGTTACCATAAAATGCCCGGCTAACAGGCTGATAAACACCGGAATCCGAAAGGCAAGAATCAAAAACTGATATAAAATAAAGCCAATTACAATTCCCGGCACAATCGTTGGAGAAAGAAACAGTGACTTTAAAATCTGACGCCCACGAATGCGGGAACGGGACAGGGCATATGCCGCCGGAATCCCCACAATAAGAGCAATAATCGTTGCTAAAAATGCCACTTCCAAACTGGTAAGAAAGGATTGGCGAAAGGACTTTAAGGCAAATACGTTGGCAAACCATTTGAATGAAAAGGAGTCAATGGGAAATACAATGGCGCTTCCGCCGCCGAAAGCCGTTACTGTAATAATTACCAGGGGAATCATTAAAAAAGCGAATACTACAACTGCATATCCTGTGAGGAATTTATTTTTCTTCATCCCTATTCACCTCTCTTGTCCAGTCTGGCTGCCAATGCGTTGAATCCTTTAATTACGGCCAGCGTTACCAGTATCATAATCAAAGCTACCACAGAAGCCCCATTCCAATCGCCTACTGACATGGCCCGCTGGTAAATCAAAGTAGACAGAACCATATTGCTGTTTCCGCCTAATAGCTGAGGCGTGGTGTAGGCAGTCAAAGTTCCGGTAAATACCAGAATCCCTCCTACAATAATCCCAGGAAGGCTCATTGGGAAAATCACTTTCATAAATGCCGAAATCCGGTTTGCCCCTAAACTCCAGGCCGCTTCCATCATGTCGTCATCAATATTCTCCATAACGCCTGTTACTGTCACAATCATTAAAGGCAGAAACAAGTAAACAGAGCCAATGATAATAGCAAAATCGGTGTATAAAAGCTTCATGGGCTTTTGTACGGCGCCCACTGCCATAAGAACCTTATTGATAATTCCATTGCTCCCCAAAATATTAATCCAGGCAAAGCTTCTGATTACAGAGTTGGTCATCATGGGAAAAATGGAAGCAGCAAGCAGCAGGCCTCTCCATTTTTTATTGCACCGGCTAATAAAGTAGGCCGTGGGAATTCCCCCAACCATGCAAATCAAAGTGGTAATTACTGCTATCCGCACGGTACGGAAAAAAATTTTCAGATAATACCCATCCTGAAAAAACTGCAGATATGAACTAAATGGATAATCACCTGTAAAAAAAGTCGGAATAAGCACCTTTAAAAGGGGCATAGCAAGACATACCAGCAAGATCACCAATCCAGGTGCCAGCATCATCCAGGTACTGCTTCTTTTCATAGTTTCCTCCTACCTTAATAGCCATCCTATTTATTAACAATTCTAATTCTAATGTTCATGTTCATTATAAAAAGTAATATAACATACGTCAAATATATAATTTCTATAATTTTTATGCAAAAAAGCTATAATCTTCCACCCTAATATGATAAAATAAAAATTACCTGAAGCAATAGGAGGAACACAGTTATGGACTTAAAAGAAGCCCGCTACATTTTAGCCATTGCAAAGCATAAAAACATTGGGAAAGCAGCAGAATCTCTTTTTATCTCTCAGCCTTCCCTGAGCAAATATTTGAAAAACTTAGAGCGTCAGCTTGGCTCCCCTCTGTTTTCCCGTATTGACAATGCCTACATCCCTACCTATGTCGGGGAACGGTATCTTTACTATGCTGAGCAGATTGCGGATCTGGGAAAGGAGTGGAACCAGGAATACCGCGACATTACCCATCGGGAACATGGACGGCTTCATATTGCCATCCCTATTATGCTGGGAAGTACTCTGCTCCAGCCTACCCTGATGGAGTTTCACACCCGTTACCCCCATATCACGGTTAATGTGATGGAAGAAGTAAATTTTATAGCAGAACAGACTTTGACCAATCATTCCATCGACCTTACCTTTTATAATGTACATGAATTTCCAAAATTATTAGCTTATGAGATAATCCAGCGGGAAGAAATTGTCCTGATTCTGCCCGGGTGCCATCCGCTGGCTAAAAAGGCAGAAAAAAAGCCGGGATTTTGCTATCCCTGGCTGGACTTATCATTACTGAATCAGGAAAATTTTATCTTACTGTACCCCGATCAAAATACCGGCTCAATTGCCCTGAAGCTGTTTTCCGAATATCAGATCCAGCCTCCCATCCTTCTGCACACAAGAAACAGCCAAATGTCCATTCAATTGGCGATGGACGGCATGGGCGCGGCCTTTGCTCCGGCCAGCTACTTCCATTTTTTAGAAAAAAACCGAACTGACCGCCCCTTATGCTTTTCCATCGGTCATACTCCTGTGGTAACCACAACTATTGCAGCTCACCGTCCCAAGCGGTATCTTTCCCAATACGCAAAAGACTATATTCAGATCTTGCAGGAATACTGTCTGAGAAAACAAGGCGATTCTGGCAATTGAAGCCCGCAGAAGGAAATCACATAAGCTTCCTCCCCCTCCTTCCATAGCGTTTGGAGAAACTGCCAATTTTTCTCTGACGGATTCAGATGAGCTGCAAAAGGCTCCAGTTCAAACTCAATGCTGGAAAAGTCCAGAGATAATCCAATTCCTACGGCTTTGGCATAGCTTTCTTTTAATGTCCAAAACCGAAAAAAATCCTGATTCCGGTTTTCTTCCCTTAAGCTTTTCAGATAATTCTGCTCCTTTTTAGTCAGGCATTTTCTGATAATCGAAAGGTTGGCCGGGCGGATTTTCTCCACATCCACCCCCAAAGGCTGATTCCCAAGGGCACATACCGCCATGCCCTGGCTGTGGCTGATATTAAAGAAAATATCCGGATAGCCTTCCAGATAAGGCTTCCCCCTTTCCTCTTTCCGGATAAGAGATAAGAGGTTTGGGATTTCCAGACCAAATTCCAGCTTTAAGCTGTCCTTTAACAGCCTTTGCCCGGCTTCATGTTCCCTTTTATACCGTTCTTTTCCTGTACATTGTTTTGGCAGACAAAATGGCTGAATGTAAATCATATGTGTGCTGAACCTCCTGGCATTGATTGTTTCCCGAGCTTTTTTCCTTCATTTAACAGCCGTCTGCTGACAGGTTCATAGATCCAGTCCACCCCGCATCCTATAAAAAGCGCCATTACAAACGATGCTGCTGACATACAGAACCAATACCCCCATCTTACTCCCAGACTAACGCCAGTGGCCTCCAGGACTTTTGCTCCCCCAGCTCCAAGTTTTGCCCCAATTGTAATTTGAGTCAGGCCATGGAATATATAGATATAAAAGGAACGTTTCGCTATGAACTGAATGATTCCAGAACAGCGGTCTGCCAGCCTTTTTCCATAAACGGTAACTGCCAGATATACAGCACTGGTCATAAGAATCATGGTTACAGAATAATTATGAAGGGCCGGATTTTCCCTTTCCCAAAAGCAGATTTCCCATGCAGATACAAAAAATGCCACCATTCCTGCCAGAATTACAAGCCTTATCTGCCTGCCGGATAATTCCAGGCTGTCCAGCAAATACCCCAGGATACAGTAAAAAACCCAACTGTAAAATAAGTAGGAAGTAAATACCATCTCCAATTCAAAAATCTGATACAGATTCTGTAGGCCGAAATAAGCCAGGGTAATTCCGGCCAGGGCCCTCTTTTCTCTTTTTCCCATATGTGCAAACATAACAGACAAAAATGGAACAGCCAGGTAAAAACCTGCCAGTGCATATACAAACCAAAAGTATCCCTGGATACGGCTCTGAAGCAGATCGCTTAAAAAGGCTTTCCAAAAGCTCAGGGAAATCCCATTTCTGCCATATACATATACATAATAGAATAGTGATGCCGTCAGAACAGGAATTCCAATTTTAACAAACCGTTTCCAATAAAACCTCCCCATCCTTCCATCGTAATGATCCAGAAGAAATCGTCCGCTTACCATAAAAAACAGGCCGTTGCTGGTAAGCAGGAAGGTTCTCAGCACCTCATGAAACCGAAAGGCATTCTGATTTCCCGGCGGCACCAATTCCACCACGTTCATCATATGGACTGCAATCACCATAAAAACAGCTAAAATTTTCAAAAGATTGTATTGGACAATCTGTACTTGTTTCTTCATGGGCTTATTTTGATCTTCTCTTTCTTTTTCTTAAAGCATACCATAAAATTTCCGTTCCGCAACCCGTTAAATCAAAATATCCAAAGAAGGCAAATTTCAATTGTACCAATTTATTACGTAATGATCCCTGTTTTCAGGAAAAAAAGACAAACGAAAAGGGTAATCACGCCGGGAACATATGTAAACAGCATGTACATCTTCAAACATTTCCCATATGGCAGACGAAGCACAGAAGCTGCATTGGAGATACCCGCATTATGAGGGGCAATGCTGGTAAAGGATGTAATCATCATCATCCGGTGGGCATTCTCAGCACTGATTCCTGCCAAAGCATAATGTTCCAGCATCTTTGAACCAAAGGCCGGAACCGGAGCTGCCACAGAAGCCATAATAAAGGCCATGGCCACACCTAAAAGCGGCGCCCCTAAAAGCCCGGGAAGGCGTTCAAATATGGATTCAATATAGGAAAACCCTTCCAAACTTTTTAAAACTTCCCCAATAGCATACGTTGCTGATACGCTTAAAATAGGGCCGTATACAGAAGCAATTCCTCCTTCCAAACTTTCCTTAAGCTTTGGAAGAAGATTCTTTCTTCCGATTATAACTGACCAAAGACAGCCCGCTGCCAGAGCCCCAGCCACATTCACCTGAAACAAAGTGCTTAAAACTATAACTGCCGCCAATGGGAGAAGGGAGGGCAGAAGCTTTGGAAGCGTTTCCTCAGGAAGTCCTTCATCCAAAGAAGCATTTGCAATCCCGCTGCCGGAAGGAAAGAACGTTTCCCCTCTCGTTACCGCCCGCTGTAAAACCGCCCACAGCATAATAAGGGATACGGCCCAAAACACGGCCGCTGCAACCAGGGATAACACCCAGCCTGCAGTCAGAGTTGTGCCACAGACATCTGCAGCATATACATTTCCCGCCTGAAGGGAGCCTGCCAGATACGAGGCACTGATGGTCTGGGCGCCGGCACAGCAGTAGAGATACCAGGGGGTATTGGTTTCTTCGTACAGATTTTTGGCTATCGGAAGAACTGTAAATACCACCACAAATCCGGAAATCCCTGCGTAGCAGAGAAAAAAGTAGAAAACCGGAACCATCAGTACACAGAAAAACTGCTGATGATTCCTGCTTTTTTTAATCAGGCTGGATAAGCTTAAGGCAATCCGCTTGGCATTGCCTCCGTCACTCATTAACTTTCCCATCAGTGCGCTGAGGAAAAAAATCAGAAAATAATTTTTTAAAAATGAAGCCAGTCCAGGAAGATAAATCTCATTCAGCCCCTCTAAAATCCCAATTCCGGAGCAAATGAACATAACACAACTGCTTATTACTGCCGAAAATACCAGGTTAAAGCCCCGGTAAGCCAGCAAAACAAAAATCCCAAGCCCTCCTATAATGCCAATCAGACTCTGCATACAAAGCCCTCATCATTTTCTTTCGCCTTTCTGCCCTCCATGGCAGCCATCCTGGCCTGGCTGACTCCGGGAACTTTCATAGAAAACGTATCTTCCATCACCCCATAATCCCAGTATCCCGCTCTTCCTAACAGCCGCAGTTTCCGATAGTCCAGCTTTCCGTCCGGAAGCAGCACCTCATCCTTCACATGAATTTCCAGCACATTCCCAATAATCAGATCAACCGTTCCCTTTCCTCCTGCCCTGGTTCCCGGAATCCGGATGGTCTGCATATATTCACATTCAAACTGGATTGGCGACTCAGCCACTCTTTTTGCCGGAATATGGACAGATGGCATCTTATGAAGCCCTGCTTTTTCAAATTCATCTTCTTCCGGCCCAAATCCGGAAGCCGTAATATTCATGGCATCCTTCAATTCATACGGAACCGCATTATAGACAAAACAGCCCGTTGATTCGATATTCCACACCGTATCCTTCCGGTGCACATCATCCGGCTCATCTCCCCCCTGATTAATTGCAATCATCACCATAGGCGGATCATAGGACAAATTCTGAAACTGGCTGAATGGAGCCAAATTATCAATCCCATCTCTGCTGACTGTAGAAATCCAGCCAATCGGCCTTGGAGCCACACAAGCTTTAAATGGATTAAATGCCAAAGGACATTCTTCCTTTACTGGCGAATAATGCATATTCCTCTCTCCTTTTCATCGTAAAATTTGGAACGTATCATCCATATTTCCATTATAATTTTCAGCAGCCTCCGCTTACAACGTTAAAACTTACAAATCCCAGCCAATGGATTAAAATCTTTTTTAGATATCTGGTGTACTGACACGTTTACATTTCGCCAAATGACACAGAATGAATTTCCTTCAGACTGCATTGTCGGCGGAAAGCGATGCTGTCTGATGGAAATTCATGCAAAGAAGCTTACCCATATAGGAAACAAACAGCCCTCACAGCAGAGCGGCGTCATTTAGCAGCGGAGTGATGGGCATATCGCAAAAGGAACCCCTGAAAAATCGCCGGCTCTTGGCAAGGTCTTTCACGAGCCTAGAACCGCTGCGTTTTTTCCGGAGTGAGAGCGCGGTGACGTTGTGATATGCCCATCACTCCGCGGACCTCCTGCATCTACTACTGCATTAGACAACTAGTTAAAACAACCACAATTTTTCACCCCAAATCCATTTTCTTTTGTATCCTGCATCGTTGTTTTTCCTATTTCATTCCGATAAGATAACAATATAGAAAGAACACATACCATATCATTTTACCTGGCATAACGTTTACAGCCTTTATTGTTAGACTTACAAGGAATGCTGCCAGATTAAGGAGGAATTCTATGGAACAATACAAGCCCCTTGAAGGAGTAAAAGTAGTTGAATTATCATTAATGGTTGCCTCTGCATCCTGCGGCCGCATGATGGCTGACTGGGGCGCGGATGTAATTAAGGTGGAAAATACTAAGGGAGGCGACAACTTCCGGAAATGGCCCTTGGGAATCGGCGCTCCCGCAGATGATGATTTTGACCCCATTTTCGATAATCTCAATGCTAATAAACGGGCAATCAGCCTGGATACTTCCACAGAAAAAGGCCGTGCAGTAATGGATAAGCTTTTGGAAAACGCTGATGTATTCCTGACCAACCTTCGCACCAGCGCCCTGAAAAAATCCGGCCTGGATTACGATTCTCTAAAAGAAAAATTCCCGAAACTGGTTATGACTCAGTTAGACGGATATGGAGAAAAGGGGGAAGAAGCATCCCGTCCCGGCTACGATAATACGGCTTTCTGGGCCAGAGGCGGCTTCCTCTACAGCCAAAGCGTTTACGGCGACAGCCCAGATACGTATCCCGTTTACATGCCCATGGGATTTGGCGACGTAACCTGCGCCATGGGGATGATGGCAGCTACGGTATCGGCTGTTTTAGCTGCCCGTCAGACAGGAAAAGGAGATCGCGTTTCTTTAAGCCTTTATGGTACTGCCGTTTGGCTGGCTAATATCTTAGTCACCGGTTCCCAGTATGGCTTCCGGATGCCAAAACGCCGGGAAAATTCCAGCCCCTTTGGCGCACCGTATCAGTGCAGTGACGGACGGTGGTTTATGCCTCAGATAGTAAACTTTAACCGGGATGCTGCTACCTTTTATAAATTATTAGGGGCAGACGATATGGTGGAAGATCCAAAGTATGCATCACGCGCAAACTTTAACAAGGTAGAAATCTGCAAGCCGGTTATCCATCGCTTTGAACAGATTTTTGCAACGAAAACGGCCAAAGAGTGGAATCAACTATTTCGTGACGCCGGGCTTTGCTGCGAGATTTTATACGGATACGACGATATCCTGACAGATCCTCAGGCTAAGCTCAATGATTTTGTCTATCAGATGAAATATAAAAACGGCCAGGAATCAACCTTGGTAAGAAGCTGCCTGCGCAGCGAGCGTATGGGCCTCCCGGCTTTTAACCCCGGTCCAATGTTAGGGGAGCACACAGTATCTATCCTGAAAGAACTTGGATATGGGGATGAGGAAATTTCATCTCTGCTGAAAGAAGGGGCTGTAAAGCAGCATGAATAAGGAAAAGGCGCTGCAAAATACCGCTGTTCCACAATCTGTCCCCATCGGGATTTTGATATCTATATGACAGATTTTAGTGAACCGGCTATTTTGCGGCGCCTTTCTCTTTTCATATTTCTCCTTATTCTTTTATTCCTTCCAGCATATTCTGCCATAGTCTAAGATCTCTTTGCCGTTTGAATCGTTCACCATGGAAAATAACGCTTCCCCCGGAGTTTCCTTCCAAACTTTAAGAGTAAAGGAATCTCCTGGCATTGCTATGCTTCTAAACTGGTTTTCGATAGAAACCATCCGCTCCGGCTGGCCGGGAAACAGAAGTCCAATCAGCATGCGGCATGCGTACCCAAGGCTGCACAGTCCATGGACAATAGGTTTCTCAAATCCGCATGTTTTCGCAAACTGGGGATCAACGTGAAGGGGATAAGTATCTCCGGTTAAACGGTACAAAAGAGGCGTATTTTCCGGAAAACGCTCCTGCTTTACAGCATCCGGCTGGCGTTTTGGCATTGAAATCCTGCTCTTTGGAACTTCCGGCCCCCCAAATCCTCCTGACCAGCGGTTTAAATATCCCATGGTATTGGTAAAAACCAAATCTCCCTCTTGATCTTTTCCAGTAATATCCACATTAATTTTTGCGCCTTTCCCTTCCCCCCGGTCATAAACAGCGCTGATTACCTTTTGAATGTCAAAGGTTCCTTCTGTCGGAATCGGTTTATGCACCACCAGCTTATGATCCATATGCAGCGTCCCGTCTGTGCGCAGCCCTTTGATTTTCTTTGTGGGCATTACCGGCTGGGGTTCAAAGGGCTCCATGCCAAAGGTGCCTGCACACGGAATTACACCGAAGGCAGGGATTGTTTTTAAACCATTTTCATAGACGTATTCCAGCTCTTCCTGTTTTGCTCCTATGCTTAAATGATACAGAATCAAATCTCTCCATGTATACGTAAACTTCTGTTCCACAGATAAGCCTACTGCTGATTCATCTAACATGCCGCTCCTCCTTAAAAAATAGGTACTCTCAAAGTTTCACAGTTCCTGTTCTTGTGAGAGATTCTAAGATTACATAAAATCAAGGCGCTGCAAAAAGAAGGACTCCTTCCATATACGCTGCCAGACACATTCTGGCTGTATCCTGTGGAATAACCTTATTTTGCAGCACCTCTGCAGCGATTATTTTATCTTATTTGCCCGGATTACATTGCCGCTAATTACCACTCTCTGAATCTCGTTGGTGCCTTCAAAGATTTGGAAAATCTTTCCGTCACGCATCAGCTTCTCAACTGGGTAATCTCTCATATATCCATACCCGCCCAAAATCTGAACTGCTTCTGTTGTTACCCGGTTTAATGCATCGGAGCAATAACATTTTGCAATCGGTCCTAATGTTGCTGCCAGCGGATCCCCGGCATCCAGCAGAGCTGCCACTTTCATTCCGATAGCCCGGCTGGTTTCGATGGCAATTTCAATATCCGCAATCTTTGCACTGATCGCCTGCTGCTTGTAGATGGGTTTTCCCATAGTGCACCGTTCCTGTGCATATTTCACTACTACATCTTTCGCAGCCCGCATAATTCCGACACAGCCGCTTCCTACGCCTGCACGGCCCTGCTCTAAGGTCTTCATCGCAATCTTAAAGCCTTCTCCCTCTTTTCCGATAATGGCAGATGCCGGAATATGTACATCTTCTAAAATAACGTCACAAGTTGCTGACTGGCGGATTCCCATCTTATCCTCATGCTTTCCGATACTGACTCCGGGAAGGTGGGCATCTAACAAGAACATGGTAAGGCCTTTATATCCTAAGCTTCTGTCAACAGATGCAACTACACACATAAAATCAGCATAGCAGGCATTCGTGATAAAGCACTTCCGTCCATTTAAAATATACTCTTTCACATTGCCTTCATCATCCAAAACCTTAGCTGCTGTAGTGCTGCATGCACCTGCATCCGATCCTGCATCCGGCTCCGTCAGGGCAAATGCTGCAAAACCGCTGCGCTTTTTAGGCCAGCGCGGATCTCTTCCTGGCTTATCGCTGGTAAGAACCTCCACACACCACTTCTTCTGCTCCTCTGTTCCGGCTAACAGCACCGGTTTAATTCCTAAATTATTCGTTCCGCAGGTTAACCCGAACCCGGCATCGCCGTACATTAATTCTTCCCGGATCCAGGCAGCCGTTACATTGCTTAAACCTTGTCCGCCGTATTCAGCCGGAAGATCTGCACAAACCAGCCCCATTTCAAATGCTTTGTTGTAGGCATCCCAGTCAAGCTCGCCTTTTAAATCATACTCGGCTGCCTTAGGACGCACTTCCTTCATCACGAAATCATGGACCATCTCCACAATATCTTTGTCTTCCCCTGCTAAAACCAATCCTGCTGCTGATGTATCAAACATATTATACCGCCTTTCTTTTTGTTTTCTTTTTGCTCCCGCTTAAAGAGCTGCTTCTGATATAGAAATCATACCAAATCTGCCTGACCGGTGACATGTTGATTGTTACAAAAACAACAAACTAACTCTTTTGTCATTGTGGTTAAAATAACCATTAAATTTTTTTCTTTTTTTTGGTATGATAATTGACAAGTATCTTTATTCTGAATGGAGGTTTTTTATGCGACTAGCACAAAGTATGATCCTTGATATTCTGAAACCCTTTCAGGTTCAGGCCTTTCTTCCTCCCGAAAGCTGCTTCCGTTTTCAGTATATCCAGCTTCTGGATGAAGAGAATCTATCCTGTGACAGCCAGGTCCTCTACCTGGGAACTGCCGGGCAGCTATCGTCAGCAGATCCTGCCCTCCTTAGCCAAATCTGTATCGTTTGCATCGGTAATGAAGAAGCCATCCAGCCTTATGTAAAAGAATATCACGCGAATCTCCTTCTGATCCCTGATACGTATTCTCTGGCTTCGGCTGCTAACCGGCTTTATTCCTGTTTTGATGAAATCCAGCGCTGGTGCGCCGAACTTGATATGGCCATTTTATCCAAACAGGATTATCAGTCTATTTTTTCCATCGGAAGCCGTTTTTTCGGCGAAAACGCCATGATTATGGTAAACTCTTCTTACAATGTAATCGGCAGCAATCTCCCGGCGGCCCCCAGTCATGAACGGATTGACCAAATATTAAAAAACGGCTACTACACAAAAGAAATGACAGATGATCTGGCAAGGATGGGATATCAGGCCAATGGCACCAAATATACCAAGCCCTCTATTTTGTATCCTCCCAACTACATGAACTGTCCTCTTATGGTTCTGTCAAACCATGCAGACAATGGGATCTTTTTAGGTTTTATTACCATATATTTTATTAAAGATGAGCCTACTCAGGCACAATTTGAACTGTTTTGCTATTTCGCCCGGAAGGTAAGCCGGTATTATCTGGAAAATAATGAGGAAAGCGTTTCCACCCCCACTCCGTTAGAGGTGTTTATGTCGGATCTGATTACCCATACCCGGGAGGATGAAACCTTCCTTCAGGATCGGGCCCGTTCCCTTCGCCTCCCCTTAGACGCCTCCTACCGGCTGTCCGTCATCCAGTGGGATAACTTTATTCTTCCCCAGGCAGACTATATCATGAACCGTCTGCGCACCTGTCTGAAATTCCCCTTTTTCCGGGTTATCCTGTACCACAATTCTGTCCTTCTGCTGCTTCAGGGGGATATCTCCAGCTTAAAGGTTATGGAGGAAATCAATGAATCCCTTGGGGAATTCGGGGAACTTTTAAAAATCTGCCGGGGCTACGCCGGATTTTCCACATCTGGTTTCCCGCTGCTGAAAATGAACATTGCCTACCAGCAGGCGCTTACAGCCGCCCGGTATGGAATGATGCTGAATCCGGAAAGCAGGATTTACTTTTACTCCCACTATTTCATTTATGAAATGCTGGATGACTATAAAAAAAGGTACTCCCTGGAAGATATGTATGTTCAGAAATTAACCTACTTAATGAATCCCGCTGAAGAGCGCTACGATAATCTGGCGCTGCTTCGCAACTATCTTTTGACGGAACGCAGTATTTCCTCAACTGCTAAAATCATGCATATGCACCGAAACAGCGTTATCTACCGTCTTGGCAAAATCCAGGAAATCCTGGCCCTGGATTTAAATGATCCGGATGTGCGGCTGCGGCTTTTAATTTCTTTTAAAATCTTAGAGCTGCAGGCCGGACACATCCAGCCATTTCAAATCACAGAGGATCATTCAAACGGAGCTATCAGCTTTTTTGAATAATGGCACAGAATGAATGGCCCTCAAAATACTTACGCCTTTAATTTTTTAATCTCTTCCGTCAGCGCCGGAACTACCTCAAACAGATTGCCTACGATCCCGTAATCTGCAGCCTTGAAAATCGGCGCTTCCGGATCCTTATTAATTGCAACGATGCAGTCAGATCCCGACATACCGGCTAAATGCTGGATTGCGCCTGAAATTCCGCAGGCAATGTAAAGCTTTGGACCTACTGTTTTTCCGGTCTGGCCAACCTGGTGGGCATGTCCGATCCAGCCGGCATCCACAGCCGCCCTGGATGCGCCTACCGCTCCTTTTAATACCTTAGCCAGTTCCTCCAAAATCTTAAAATTCTCCGGGCCTCCCATTCCGCGGCCGCCAGACACGATAATTTCTGCATCCTCCAGATTCAGAACTCCGGCAGCAGCTTCTCTTATGGATTCAATTAGCCTGGTGCGGATCTTATCTGCCGGAACGGCAATGGCTTCTTTGATAACGGCTGCCTTACTGCCTCCGTTTACCGGAATCTTCTTAAATACTCCGGGACGCACTGTGCCGATCTGAGGGCGGGTATTGGGACACATAATCACAGCCATTAAGTTCCCGCCAAAGGCCGGCCTGGTCCAGGCCACATTTTTGCTTTCCTCATCGTAGTCCAGGCTGGTACAGTCTGCAGTAAGGCCTGTCTTTAACCGGCAGGACAGCCTGGGGCCAAAGTCCCTTCCGTTATTGGTAGCGCCGATTAAAATAGCGGAGGGGGAATATTTCTCCACCAAAGACGTCATAGCATAGGTGTAGGCGTCGAAACTGTATTTTTCGTATTCCGCCCCCTCTACGCTGATAATTTCATCGGGGCCAAACTGCTGCACCTGGCTGACTGCTTCTTCATTATCCTTTCCCAATACCACTGCAACCAGCTTTTCGCCGGATTTATCTGCCAACATGCGTCCCGGATTTAAAAGTTCTAAGCCTACGCTTTTGGCTTTCCCCTCATCGGTTTCGATAAATACCCAGATATTTTTACTTGTAAATTCGCTCATAGTCCCTGCACCTCTCAAATAATCTTGGCATCGCTAAGCATAGCAGCCAGCTTCACGGCAGCCTCTGTGCCGGTTTCTTCTTTTAAAATCACGCCGTTTTTCGACTGATCCGGCGTAAAGGTTTTCTTTACCTTAGTGGGCGACCCGTTAAGTCCTAAATACTCCGGTTCTGTTTTCATATCCGGATCACTGTTGGTAATCTCGGCGATAACAGCCCTGTTTGCTGCCATTTTGCTTTTAATGGACGGGTAGCGGGGATCAAAGGGAGTTTTTGTGACTGTAACCAAAGCCGGAAGGGAAACTTCTACCACATCATGGCCTTCGTCCGTATCTCTCTGTACCCTAAGCTTTCCCTCTGCCATTTCCACGCCTGTTGCCAAAGTTACATGAGGAAGATCCATATGTTCTGCAATTTCCGGTCCTACCTGGGCCGTGTCGCCGTCAATCGCCTGCTTGCCGCAGAAAATCACATCTATGCTTTCATTGGTTTTAGCTTCCACTGCTTTGATTGCCTTGCTTAAAATATAGCTGGTAGCTAATGTATCCGATCCGCCAAAGGCACGATCCGTAACCAGGAATGCTTGGTCTGCGCCTACTGACAAACATTCTTTCAGTGCATTTTTAGCCTGGGCCGGCCCCATGCTGATTACTGTAACCTTGCCGCCTTCTTTTTCCTTTAGCCGCACAGCCAGCTCCAATGCACATGCATCAAATGGATTTACAATACTTGGAACTCCTTCCCGGATTAATGTGTGCTTTACCGGATCAATCTTAATTTCCGTAGTATCCGGCACCTGTTTGATACAAACCAAAATATTCATATACCGTCACCTCTTAATTATTTTTAGCCTGAATTTCGTGTGTTTATAATACCTTCCGTCAGATATTCCTAATATACTGACACATTTACGTTACCTTCCTTTATATTCCGGCGTCCGTTTTTCCAAAAATGAAGCTACTCCTTCTTCCTTATCTTCCGTACTGCACAAGGTACTTAAGGCCAGCATTTCAAGAAGCTCTCCTACCTCCTGGCTGCCGGAGAGGGAAGCCTGGACAACCCGTTTTGCTATGCGGATGGCAACGGGGCCTTTCGCAATCAGCCTGCCTGCCATCTTCTTTGCCTCAGAAAGCAGTTCCTCCTGTGGCACACATTTCGTTGCAAGGCCAATGGAAACAGCCTCTTGTCCTCCTATTTTCCGCCCCAAAAGAATCACATCCTGAGCCCTGCCCAGCCCAATAAGCCTGGACAATCGCTGTGTCCCTCCTGCTCCCGGGAGGATCCCAAGACCTGTTTCCGGCAGCGCAAAAAGGGCATTGTCCGATACGATGCGGAAATCACAGGCAATGGCCGTTTCACAGCCGCCTCCAAAAGCGTATCCGTTCACTGCCGCTATAACAGGTTTTGCACATTTTTGAATCTGGTTCAGCGCTTTTTGCCCTGCACCGCCTAAACAGTCTGTGGATTTTTTCACCTTCAAACTGTTTAAATCTGCTCCTGCAATAAAGGCCTTGTTTCCTGCTCCTGTGAGAATAACTGCTTTTACCTCCTCCGCCTTATCTGCCCAGGTAAAAAATTCTGTAATTTCTGCCCATGACACATCGTTTAACGCGTTCAGTTTTTCCGGTCGGTCAGCCGTAAAAAGCGCAATTCCCTGCTGATCAAGTTCCAGTTTAAAATTTTGAAATTCCGTAATAAAACCTCCCTTCTCCTCTTCCCCTGCTTCCTGCCTGTCGGATGGAATCTATGGGTATGTTATGATGTTGGGGTCAAAAGGTGTTTTGACCCCTCTGATACCAGATTGCTCCCTGCTTTGCACTCCCGCAATCCTCAAAATCATTCAAAATCCGCCCTGATCGGGCTGCTTTTTCATGTTTTTGGCGGGTCCCAAGTTCAAAAATCCTCCTGCTGGCAAGCCTGCATCGGATTTTAGACCTTTTGACCCTGGTATCATGTTATTATACTAGCTTATTGCCGTGCTTATTTTCATCTTCATATATTCCAAAAAACATTTCCCTCCCAGTCACTGGATTTGTATGTTTTGACCCGTCTGGCCAAAAGTGGTTGCAATGCACAATTTCTCCGCTGTTTCCGGAACCTTGTTTTGGAATAATTGCAGTTTGTTCCCTTTTCTTAATTTGTTAAAATAATACCAGGGTCAAACGGTCATGTATGACACGTCCCATGGCTGTACATGACTGACATTTTAAATATAGAAATAATGACATTTCCTATGAAAACAGGAACGTATCACTTCAGGAGGTAATCATCATGAAACCATTGGAAGGAATCACCATTGTAGAACTTTCCACTTATATCGCCGCTCCATCCTGCGGCCGTGTCCTTGCCACCCAGGGCGCCCGCGTGATTAAGGTAGAGTCACCTGCCGGCGATATCGAGCGAAAATTCGGCCCTACCTTGTTCTGTCCTGCCACAGACGAGGAAAACCCCATCTATGATACCTTAAACGGCGGCAAAGAAGCGGTTATGCTGAATTTAAAAGACTCCCGCCACATGGAACAGTTTCATAAACTGCTGGAAAAAGCGGACGTGTTTATTACCAACAACCGAATCCAGGCTTTAAAAAAGATGGGACTGGATTATGATTCATTAAAAGAGCGCTATCCAAAGCTGATTTATGCCATCCTTCTTGGATACGGCGAAAAGGGGCCAAAGGTAAATTTCCCTGGCTTTGATGCGATTGCCATGTTTGCCACCGGAGGCTTTATCCAGGATATGATGGTGGAAGCACCGGGAGCTTATCCTATCTATCTGCCTATGGGCTTTGGTGATTTAATCTGCGGCACCGTTCTTGCGGGAGCCATCGGAACCGCACTTTACGGGAGAGAAAAAAGCGGGAAAGGCGACTATGTATCCTTATCCCTCCACGGCGCCGCCATGTGGATGTTCAGCATTATGTCCACCGGAACTCAATTTGGATATCAGTGGCCCAGAGGACGCTACCAGGGCGGCCCTATGGGAGTTCCCTATAAAACAAAAGATAACCGCTGGATTCTTCCTGTGGTAAATGAATATGAGCGCTATTGGAAATCCTTCTGCCATGCGGTAGGCGCTGAGGAGATCATCGATGATCCCCGATTCTGCACCAAGCAGGCCACCTTTGATCCAAAAAACCGGGAAGACTGCATCCGGTATTTTGAAAACTGTTTTTTAAAGCTGAATGCGGATGAAGTCCTTCCTAAACTGGAAGCTGCTGATATTATTGTCAGTGAGCTGGCTCACTTCAAGGACAACCACACCAGCGAGCAGGCTCTGGCAAACGGTTTTATAAGCCCTATTACTTATCCCAACGGCGATGAGATAACCCTTGCAATGCCTCCGGTAAAAATGGGCAGCATAGAACCGCCTAAGGCAGAGCGTGCCCACAGTATTGGTGCAGATAATGAAAGGGTATTTAAAGATTTTGGCATTGAGCTGTAAGGTTAGCCTGCTTCTTTCTGCCAAATACACATCACAATTATGGAGGGAAATTTTATGGAATATCAGAACATTATTGTTGAAGTCAAGGACCGCATTGCAACGGTTACATTGAACCGCCCGGAATTCAGCAACGCCCTTGCCAGAGAATCTTACTTTGAAATTGCAGATGCCATGGAAGTTCTGGGAGAGAGAAATGACGTAGGTGTCATCGTTATTACCGGCGCTGGAAAGCATTTTTCTGCCGGCGGAGATATCAAACGGTTTAAAGCCTTAATTGACGCTGAAGAATACTTAGATGCCGGAGCCATTGAAAGCGTAAGCATCATGTCCATTGCCATCCGCCGCTGCCCCAAGCCGGTTATCGCCATGATTAACGGAGTGGCTACCGGAGCCGGATTAAGCTGTGCCTTAGCCTGTGACTTCCGCATCGTCCAGCCCTCCAGCAAAATGATTATGGCTTTTGTAAACCTTGGCCTTTGCGGCGATACGGAAAGCATCTACACCCTGACCCGTCTGGTAGGGCCGGATAAGGCAGAATTAATGATGATGACCGGAGATGCTTACCGCGGAGAAGAATGCGCGCAAATCGGACTGGCCACCATGCTTGCAAAAGAGGGTGAGCTTTCTGAAACCACTTACGCCCTAGCGGCAAAACTGGCCGGAAAGTCAAGTACTGCCCACGGAGGGCAAAAGCGCTTAATTAAGCAGTATTTTTACGGGGAAATGGAAGCGTTCTCAAAAGATGAGGCAAAAGAAATGGCTGCCGCATCCAGGCAGCCTGATTTTACAGAAGCAGTTAACGCATTTTTAGAGAAGAGAGCGCCTGAATACAACAAAGAAAAATAGCTCTGTAAAGCATTCTTTCTTGGATAGACACATTCCATAAAAAGCAATTGAAAACACAGAATAACGGG
The DNA here is from genome assembly GCA_022796475.1 of Lachnospiraceae bacterium. GTDB lineage: Bacteria > Bacillota > Clostridia > Lachnospirales > Lachnospiraceae > Caccovicinus. The sequence goes on from JAAWIS010000008.1 coordinate 56,077, forward strand.
GAGCGGGCAGAATAAATTCGCTGTTTACTGCAGACGATTTTATTCCCCCTCCCCTTTAATTTATTCCATTAGACAGCGGTATTTCTCATATTCTTTTCTGGTCCAGGCTAAATATTTGATTAATTTTAACGAATAATTCACCCGGAATACATCTTGATGATCTTCCAGGCTTACTTCCAGTATTTCTTCAATCCGGTGAATCCGGTAAATAACGCTGTTCCGGTGCATATACATCTCTTTTGCGGTAGCGGTAACTGCCTGATTATTTTCCAGGTAAACCCGCAGCAAATGCATATTGTTGGTATTCCTGCGGATATCCCCTTCCATCAGCTCGTCAAATTTTTTCAGATACAGGGAATCAAGCCCCAGGGAATCCTGGACGCACTGGAACATATGGTAGAGGTAAAACTCCCGATAAAAATACAGCCGCTCAGCTTTCTGTTTTTGGAACATTAAACCGAACTGAAGGGCGGCACAGGCCTGATTATAAGCTGTGGGAAGTTCTTTTAAATGGAAAAAAGGAGTGCTGATCCCGCAGAATGCCTGGTTTGGAATTAAAAGTCTGGTGATTCTTTCCTGCCATCCCTCTTCCTGGGCCTTAATGAACGGATATCTGCATTCTCTGGACTTCAGCATTAAAATCATGCCATTATGCTGAAAAAACTTTACATTAGGCGATGTATTCGGAAAGGTTTCCATCAAATACCGGGCAATGGTGGGATTATATTCCATAAATTGGATGCAGTACAGCACAGACTCTGTTTCACATTGGATATGAAAAATTTCAGCTTTTTCTTCTATCACATTTACGTCTATCAGCTTTCTTTCCAGTATGCTGACTAAAAAAGACTCATACAGAAAACGCTGCTCTTTAAACACCGGAGCATTTTTATCCAAATACAGATTAAACCGCTTGAAGAAATATTCCGTTAAATCGTATGCACCCAGATCTGCCTTGGGATTTTCCCCGCAGTATACACACAAAGTATAAAACCGAAGCCCCTGGCGGAAGTAATGATGCAAGAGAGCGCTGTTTCCGGAAGGAAGTACATTTCCGGAAAGAAACCTGGTTCCCATATTGGTCGTGTTTGCAATCAGGTTTTTTCCGATTAACTCTTCTACCATTTCCCGGAAAAAATATCCTTTTTCTTCCATTTTAGCCACATTCAAATTAGGAGGCTGAATCTCTTTTGTATAAGCACAGATATTAAAAGAAGCGTCCCATACCAGAAGATGATGGGGAAGAATTTCTGTGTATGCCGCCAGCATCGCATCCATACCCTGTCCAGATAAAATAATCTGATCCAATTTCCGATCCCATGCCTGAAACCGGTAAAATAAATGCCGGAACTCATTAAAAACAGAAATACTTCCATGATGCTTTGGCATATAAATCCAGTGAATCCTGTGAGAAAAAGGAATCACCTCATCCGGATTTTCAGCCAGGCAAATCCCGTAAAATTCATCCGTCCGCTGAGGATTTGCAGCAAAATACCGTGTCAGCGTGTCCAAGTCCGCAACATAAAGAATGTCTTCATCTAGCTGTTCCATCTCCGTTTCTAACAAAAACACATCTGCAAAGGTCTTCTCCCAGTCCAGGCTGGGAGAAGACTGATAGTCCTTCCATTGAATAAATCGAAATATTGTCCGTAAAGATAATACCATCTTTTAATCTCTTTCTATCCATTTTACCAGCTCCGCCTTAGTCACTTTTCCAGTGGCAGTCCGAGGCAGATCCTTATAAATATGCACCTTTTTAGGAATTTTATATCCGGCGATTTTCCCTCTGCAGTAGTCTTGTATCTGCTGTTCATTTAGCGAATTCTCCCGTTTTAAAACAACACAGGCATGGACTGCCTCTCCCCAGTAATCATCCCGGATTCCCAAAACAGCCGTTTCTGCAATATCCGGATGACTTCTCAATACATTCTCAATCTCCTGAGGAAATATATTTTCACCGCCAGAAATAATCATATCACTTTTTCTTCCGTTAATGTAAAGATATCCATCTTCTGTCAGATACCCAATGTCTTTCGTATGATACCATCCGTCTACAATCGCTTCTTTTGTTTCCTGTTCCATTTGATAATAGTCAATCATCATCCCAGGTCCTCTGACTACAATCTCTCCTGCTTCATTTGGCTGGCACCGTTTTCCCTGCTCATTCATGATAATCACTTCATGCCCTGAGATGGGTTTTCCTACAGAATTTAAATAGCGCATCTGATCCCGGAAGTGATCCTCTGGAGAAAGAATTGTTACAATGGAACCCATTTCCGTCATCCCGTAAGACTGCTGAAACCCGCAGTGGAACTGTTCCATAGCCCGCCGGATTAAATCTGGCGGCATGGGGCAGGTGGAATAGCTGATCATATGAATACTGCTTAAGTCATAACGATAAAAATCCGGGGCATTTAATAAAGCTGTCAGTACAGTAGGGATTGCACTGATTCTGGTTACCTTATTTTCCTCTACACTGGCCAAATACGCCCCAGGATCAAATTTTCCAAAAAATACAACGGTGCCGCCGCATGCCAGACAGGAATAAGTCCCCATACAGGCAGAATGGAACAATTGACTCATCATTTGAAATATGGTATCCGAGTCAAAAAGCAGTGATTCCACACAGGACTCCAGTTCCTGAAGAAAGGATTTGTTAGAATACCGTACTGTTTTTGGCACACCTGTAGTTCCGCTGGTGTGAAGGTGCATCAGTACATCCCCATCCTTCCTTTCAGCAAATTCCGTTAATGGTATTTCATCCTTCAGATATTCTTCCATTCGGTCTAAGTCTTTGGAGGGGCATAATTCTTCCGTCAGCACACACATCTCTCTCCGGATTTTAGCATCCTGGGAACGGAAAAAAATAAATTTCACATGGTTAAACACCAGAAGTTCATGAAGTTCCGGCGCTGCCAGCCGCCAGTTCAGTTTAATGACAATTGCCCCTGCCATGATGATTCCTAATTCAGTTTCTATATAGTCCAGGCTGTTTTTGGAAATGATGGCCACCGGATCCCCTTTTCGGATCCCATTCTTTCTCAGATACGACGCTATTTTCCCTGCCTGCTCATAAATCTGCCCATAGGTCCGTTTTTGTCCCTCACAAATTAAAGCTGTTTTATCCGGATATTCTTCCATCCCGTTCTCAAAAATACGGATAAATGAATCGAATGTTTTTTTCATAACAAACTCCTGTATGTCAGCACAAAGAGCCGCCAAATATCAGGCGGCTTTTGACTTATTTAATTTTTCCGTGAATGCCGTTAGAGAGAATGCACGGTTCCATCCACTCTAAAAGCAGATTCCCATGCTTACCATAATTACAATCACCAAAGAAGCAGCCATGGGGAATACAACTGTAATCCACAGGTAATGTTTATAAATCTCTCCGATGGTAAGCTTTGACGCACCGGCTGCATTACATACGCCTACGCTGTGAGGCAGTGTATTTAAGGCCAGAGCCGTTACCGTGGCAACACGGTGAATCGCCGCTGCTGGAAGCCCTGTTGCCAGGAAGCGCTCTGCAAAGGAATCAAATACAACGGATACGGCTGATGTAGAAGAGCTTGTCAGTGCTGCCACTACATTAACACAGAGGAAAATCTGAAATGCCGGAGGCAAAAAGGCTGATACGCTGTCAAGTCCGCCTACTACCAGAGTGTAGGCCGGGCTTCCGGATACCACCCGTCCATATGCTACGGTACAGCTAATTAAGCAGGCTGTTACTGCACCGGTAGGAATTCCGGAAGAAATACAAGGCTGAAGGATTCCTTTCAACTGAGGCCAGAACAGAATCAGACAGCATAAAATAGCACAAATCATTGCTAAAACTACAGGCTGCTTTAATACATTCATAACCAGAAGCAGCACGATACAGGGCAGCACGCTTCTCCACAATGGATACTCTATGTTTTCCTGTCCGCCGATGGATTTATCCGCTGCAATTCTTGCTCCGGTAGGAAGGAAGGTTTCGTTTAACTTGTCCGATTTCTTTAAGGAGCCTTTCAGATAAATGCAGGATAACGCAAACATTACAATTGTTGCAATTATGCCAAGGCCAGGAGCTGCCATTGGCGTAGTTCCTAAATATGAAGTAGGCGTTAAATTCAGTACATCCGGGGCTCCTGGAAGGGCACCCAGTGCATAGGTTGCAGACCCAAGGGCTGCCATGCCGTAGTAATGCCAGGGGATATCCAGTTCTTCAAATAAGTCCTTTGCAATCCCAACCATAATAAATACACATACCAGAGATGATACGCCTCCATAGCAAAGTATGGTGTTGATAATCGGAAGGGAGAGGATTGCCCAAAACTTCTGCTCTTCTATGGGGCGCTTTCTGCACAAACGGGCAATTTTTAAGGCGATGGATCTTGCAGCGCCGCATTCTCCCATCAGCTTTGCAAAAGTTGCACTTAAAATATATACTAAAAACCAGGTTTTAATAAATCCGCTGAATGCGCCTACAAACGTTTCATTTAAAACGGTAATCGGATTCTGCATACTAAATGCTGCCACAACTACTGATGCTAAAACAGACAAAAATATAATATTGTATCCCTTATACGCCAGGTAAATAAAAATGGCCAATGAAATACACACACCCAGTAAGCTTAACCATTCCATAACATTCTCCTTCTCATTTGCTTACGTATAAAACCTATGGTTCCCTTAAAAGAAATCCTTCATTTAAATGATTCCCTCCAGGCGTTTTGCAGCCTGCTCAAATTCTGCTACCATGTTTTGAATGATCTCTTCCACAGAAGGAATATCCTCAATCAGTCCAATACAAGTTCCGATTGGGAACAAGCATCCGTCTGTATTGCCATTTGCATAGCAGGTTCTCCCCCTGGCCCCCTGAATTACCGGCATCAGTTTTTCAACTGTAATGGTCGGATCCTTTTCAAGCTCTAAGCATTCCCTTGCTGTGGCATTATCGGCTACACGAACCATGTTCCGGATGGATTTCTGGCAAAGCAATGTATTGGCTTCCTCTGCATCTACCACCCACTGCTTGAAATTATCGTGAACCGGACATTCCTTTGCCGCTACAAACCGGGTTCCAAAAACAACTCCTTCTGCTCCCATAGCCAGTGCTGCTGCCAATCCAAAACCGTCTGCATAGCCGCCTCCTGCAATTACCGGAATCCGGCATTTTTTCGCCGCCTTATTCGTGAGAACCACAGAACCCAGTTCCTGAGCGCCCGGATGGCCTCCGCACTCATATCCTACCACTTCCACAGCATCTACGCCGGCCCGCTCTGCACTTAACGCATGTCTTACCGTAGGAACCTTATGGAAATGAAGAATACCTGCTTCATGAATCAGAGGAACCAGCTCTTTTGGGCTTGTCCCTGCCGTTTCAATTGCAGCTACCCCTTCCTCTCCGCAGAGCCGGATCACATCCTTAGTGGCATCCCCTACGGAAACACCGGGAAGCAGAGAAATATTAACGCAGAAAGGCTGATTCGTCCGCATTTTCATCTCCCGGATTGCTTCCTGTAAATCTTCCAGTTTCGGATAGATCGTGGCGTTAATGGTTCCCAGGCCTCCTGCATTGGAAACGGCAGAAGCCAGTGGGGGAGTTCCGATATTCTGCATTCCGCCCTGCATAATGGGGTATCGAATTCCCAGCATTTCAGTTAATCTTGTCTTCATAATCTCCCTCCTTACTTATATTTCCTCATCCAGATGCTGATACTGGGATACATCCAACTGTACTGCCGCATCCTTTGCTTCCATCTCCCGGATTTGTTCTTTTGTATACCCATATTCTTCTAATACGGCCTCCGTATGTTCTCCCAGCATAGGCCCCCGCTTCCAGGCTGGAATTCCCATTTTTTCACTTCGCATAGCCGGACGGACTAAAATGGATTTCTTTCCGTTCGGACAGGTAACTTCATGAATGTATTCATTGGCCCAGGCTTGTTCGCTGTGCTCCATGTCCTTATAGTGAGCCAGCTTATCATTCACAATATCTGCTTTGGTCAAAATCTCACACCACTCATCTGCTGTCTTTGTTGCATAAATCTCAGCAAACCGTTCCATCAGGTACTTGCGGATCTCTGGTTTCCTCTGCTGCAATGCCGTATTATATCGGGGATCTGTCCCCAGCTCCGGAACGCCTAAGGCATTACAGAGAATGGGCCACTGCTTTTCAATCTGAAGCAGCGTGGTCATAACCCACTCATTATCCTTCGTCCGAAAAGGCGCTCCTGTAGGCGCACTGTTTTCCCTTGTTTTCGGATAGGTATAACCATACTGTTCCTCTGTGGCTACCGCCATAATATGGAAGCACCATAATGCAGTTCCGTAAAGGGAACTGCTTACGTGATCCCCAAGTCCGGTCTGTGTACGCTTAAACAAAGCCGCCGTAATGGCATAGCAGAGTCCCATAGCCGTTACAATATCACCAGGTCCTGCAGAGCTGTATACAGGATAGCTTCCGGGGCCTTCTACCATCATATCGGCGTTAAACCCGCTGCTGGCCCAAAAGGCTACCGTATCAAAGCCGGGATTGTCTTTTTTCGGCCCCTTTTCCCCAAAACCATTTACGTTTGCCATAATCAGCCTGGGATACTTCTCTTTTAACCCTTCGTAGTCAAGTCCCAGACGCTGAAGAGCTTTGGGCCTGGTGTTCGTAAGGAATACATCTGCCTCAGCCAGCATCCTGTGCATAGCTTCCATTCCTTCCGGCGTCTTTAAATTCAATACAATCCCTCGTTTTCCCGCATTTAAGTTATCAAACAAAGGGTTTTCATCCATCGTACAGGGCACAAAAAAAGTTTTCGGGAAATTTCGGAACATATCTCCGCCTGATGTTTCTACTTTAATTACATCAGCACCCCAGTCTGCCAGCATTCTTCCGCAGGATCCGGCTGCAACCATAGTAGAAAGCTCCACAATCTTAATGCCCTCTAAGGGTCTGTAGTTGGTGTTCTCTGCCATTTCTTCCTCCATTTACGTTTGTCACATATGCTTTATCCCATTTCTATAAGACAATTTTTTAACAAATTTTTCTGAGCTGCTAATCCTTTGGCCGCTTATACAATCTGTGCCTTTAAGCTTCCGATTACGCTTTCTGCTTCTGCAACCATATCATCCATTAACTGCTGTACCGTCTTAATCTCATCAATTAATCCCATTGCCGGCCCTACCGCGTAAATTCCGCCGTCTACATTGCCGTTTTGGTAGCACTGTTTGCTGATTTTTCCGGAAATTACCGTCATCAGCTCCTGAAGGGTGGTTCCTCTGGCTTCCATTTCAAGAGTAAGCTTTGCCGCCATATTATTGGCAACCCGCGCCATATTATGGATGGATTTCTGTGTCAGCGCTGTGTCTTTTTCTGTGTGATCCAACAGCCACTGCTTATGATTATCTGAAATCGGGCACTCAGTTGTTGCTACAAACCGGGTCCCCATTACCACGCCTTCTGCTCCTAAAGCCAAAGCGGCAGCCAGCCCTTTTCCATCAGCAACTCCGCCTGCTGCAAGCACAGGAACTCCGTATTCTGCACACACTTTTGCCGCCTTATTTGCAAGGACAAAGGTTCCGATTCCGTCCATGCTGGGATGTCCGGCTACTTCATAGCCTGCTATGGTAATCACATCTGCGCCTTTTCTTGCCATGCTTGCCGCCACTTTTGCATTGGGGCTTTTATGAATGATCTTAATCCCGGCCTCTTTGCATGCAGGCATAAACTCCACCGGAGAAGCGCCTGCAAACTCGATTGCAGCCACTCCTTCACGGGCGCATACGTCAATGTAGCGGAAAATTTCTTCGCCTTTTGTTAAATCCGGAACCAGCGAAATATTTACAATAAACGGCTTATCTGTCAGAGATTTCATCTTAACCACGTCTTCATGAAATTCCTCTATTCCCGGATAGCAGGTAATATTGATGGTTCCCATTCCTCCTGCATTGCACACAACCGATGCAAAATCGGAAATCCCCAAATGCTGCATACCGCCTTGTACGATTGGTTTTTCAATCCCAAACATGCTTGTAAATTTTGTCTGAATCATACCAAATCCTCCTTTTTCACATGTAATCTTTTCCCATTCGGATCGTAAAATGGATAGCAAAACTGATAGTATTACTTTAGCAGTTTGTCAAATTTTTATCTATGTTGAACTGCACAAAGAACAACCTGATTTGTATTCCCCCATTTTGTAGGTTCCTCCATATGTATAAATTGTCCATGTTTTTTCCCATTCCTCTTTTTTATTATCTGTGTTTTCGCTGATGTATCTTTTCTGTTTTTTCGTTATACTTGGATAAAATAGCTAAGACAAACTGCTGTATATCCGAAATTGCTTCATGATTTTGAATAATTGCAGCAAATAATAAGGAGGATTTGATATGTACCAATTGATTCAGGCAACTGTCAATGATAAGGCAGGGCGTATTCTTCTTAATGACCCTGCAAAATTAAACGCCTTAAGCCAGCCTATGGCAGCGGAAATTTATGAGGTTTTGGAACGCTACCGGTTCGATCCGGATGTCCGGGTGATTTTATTGCACGGTGCCGGAGGGTATTTCTGCGCCGGGGGCGATATTACTTCCATGAAAAAGCGGGTTGACTGCTATGCCAAAGGCCTTCCCCCGGAAACGGAAACAAAAATCAATATGGCGAATTTTAACCGCCTGGTACTTGCCATCCGCCAGATAGAAAAACCGGTTATCTGCCAGATTGAAGGTGCCTGTGCCGGAGGAGGCATGAGTTTAGCCATGGCTTGTGATTTTTCGATTGCTGAGGAAAGGACTAAAATGTCTATGGCCTTTGTAGGAATCGGCTTAGCGCCGGATATGGGAAGTTCTCTGATGATGAGCCGGCGGGTAGGCCCTGCAAGAGCAACGGATCTTTTTATGACAGGACGCCGTTTTTCCGGAAAGGAAGCAGCCGAAATGGGAATTATTACCCAGGCCGTTCCGGCTAATATCCTGGAAGAAACAGTAAACAAACAGATCACCCGGCTTGCCTTTGGCCCTGCCGCTGCTTATGCAGAAATCAAAGCTTCCATTAACCGGATTTTCTATCCTGACTTATACCAGTGCATGACCATGGAAGCAGACTGTGCCCACCGGCTGACTCATACTGCTGATCACGCTGAGGCTGTAAATGCATTTCTTGAAAAACGGCAGCCCATATTTCAAGGCAAGTAGCCTAAGTGTGTCTGAAAATTGCTTTCCGCCTACTGCCTGAATATAATGCAAATAAAGCCGGAAGCCATATCCTCTATGATGAGGAAACTGGCTTCCGGCCTTTCTTTTCTCTGTTTTACATATAGAATCCCATTGAAATTAGCATCGCCCCAAAGCAGGCAATAGCAATTGGCAGTACTAACGATAAAATAAAGTTATTAATGTATGCCTGCTTATGGGTCAGCTTTGTAGTAGACAGCATGGTGATAACGCCTGCACTGTGAGGCAGCGTATCCAAACCGATAGAAGACATGGCAACTAAACGATGGAGCTGAGGCCCTGGAATCCCTGTTGCAATAAACCGATCCGCAAAGTTCTGAAGAGCGATATTCTCGCCGGAGGATGCTGAGCCACAGATACCGGAACATACATTAACGACTAAAACGATGGTTAATGGGCTGGTTCCCAGCGCATCTAAGCTGCTTACGATGGTCTGGAATCCAGGCACTGCAGAAACGATCCCGCCAAAACCAGAAGCACAGCAAACGGTAATTAACGGCATAATCGCCTGAGGCATGGCACCGGAAAAAATCTTTTTCAAATCCTGCTTTCTGGGATCATATAAAACCCAGGCTACCAGACAACCGGAAAACAGTGCAATTACAGCGCTCTGCTTTAAGAAATTCAGCACTACAATTACTACGATCATAGGGAGCAGGCAGGCCCATAAAGGTTTTTCGTTTGCAATGCTTACTTCTGCAAGTTTTTCCTTGTCAATTAATTCACCAGTGGGCATAAAGCCTTCGCCTTTATTATTGGTCCGCTTGCACTGCCACCAAATATATCCGGAACCGATAGCAAATGTAATAAGGGAACATACGATTCCAAGCATAGGAGCAGCCATGGTGGTAGAACCAAAGTACTCACACGGAATAATATTTTGAATCTGCGGAGAGCCAGGCAGCATACCAATGGTTACAGTAGAGGAACCTAGACAGGAGCAGGAATACATCCACCAGGGAATATTTAACTCCTTAAACAGAGAACGTGCAATAGCCACCAGAATAAATACAACTACAAATACATTGACACCGCCGTATGTAAGAATTAGCTGAATCAGCGGAAGTACCATAACTGCCAGCCAGCGCTGCATATCTGGATTCTTGGATTTCTTTGCGATTCTGGCAACCTTAACAGCTATGGACGGCGCGGCTCCGGAATCTCCCATAAAGCGTGCAAATAATGCGCTGAACAAAAAGATCAGAAAATATCCCTGCATAAAACCCACTGCCTTTGGCATAAAAGCAGAAGACAGTGCCTCAAACGGGTTTAAGCCGCCAAATACTGCAACCACCATCCCCGCGGCAATGGCGACAATTATGGTGTTATAGCCTATATAAGCCAACAAAATAAACAGCGCCAAGCCAATGACAATACCGAGTAAACTAATCATATGATAACCCCTTTCGTACTATGGTACTGCGTTCCTTCTGCGGCAATTTCCTGATTTTTGCTAAAACCGCCTTCTGGAATCGTACCTGTTTATGCCATAATGATAGCAAAGTACCTGCAAAACAGCCACGTTACTTGTCACAAAAATATCAATTTTATTCCCTGCTCTTTCTGGTTAAAACAACCCATTCAATGCACTGGATGCAGCAAACATGTGCCGCCGCAAACTGCTACCGAAGCATAGCTTTCGAGATCACTACCCGCTGGATTTCATTGGTTCCTTCAATAATCCGGTTTACCCTGGAATCCCGGTACAGTTTGGAAATCAAATATTCATCACAAAGCCCGTATCCGCCAAAAATTTGGAGAGCATCATCTGTAATTTTTCCGTATGCTTCCGTCACAAAGCATTTTGCAATTGCCGCCTCTTTGGTGCAGGGCTTTCCCTGATCCAAAAGCATTGTTGCATGGTAAACCAGTCCTCTGCCAGCCTGAATTAAGATTTCCATGTTTGCCAGTTTTTCCTGAATCATCTGCTTGGCACAAATAGGCTTCCCAAAAGCTACCCGCTCCTTGGAATACTGGACAGCCAAATCCCGGGCCAACTGGCAGGCTCCCAAGCTGGATGCTGCAATAATCGGACGGGAAGCGGTAAGAACCTTCATAGCATTTGCAAACCCGCTTTCCTCTGTGCCAATCAGATTGCTTGCAGGAATTTCCACGTGATCAAAAATAACCTCAGCCGTGTTGGACAGGCGCATTCCAATCTTGTCAATCTTTTTCCCGATCTGAACGCCCTTACGTTCTTTTTCCACAATAAAGGTAGCCAGGCCCTTAGGACCCTTTGCAGGATCCAGCGTTGCCACCACAAGAAATACGTCTGCCAGGGATGCATTGGTGATAAACATTTTCGTTCCATTAATAATATACTGATCTCCCTGTTTTACAGCACTGGTCCGCACGGCTGCACTGTCAGAGCCCGCATCCGGCTCCGTCAGACAGAAGGAACTGATACAGCCCTTTTGCAGCAGGCCTGCATAGTATTCCTTCTGCTCCCTGGTTCCTGCTGCCATCACGATCTTTCCGCCCATGCTGGTAACGTTAAACATGCCCATATAGGTACTTTCTACTTTAGCCCCTTCTTCAATCATCATGGCAGTGGTGGTCGTATCAAGGCCCATTCCTCCAAACTCTTCCGGCACCTGCATCATATGAAGCCCCATCTCAATTCCCTGCCGGATCACTTCTTTTGGATAATGTCCTTCTTTTTCCCATTCCAGCACATGGGGCTTAATTTCCCTGGTCATAAAATCCCGTATTAATTCCACTAAGCTTTGCTGATCTTCCGTAATATTATAAAGTCCGTTCATATTTTTCGCCCTTCCTTTCCAAGACACAAAGATATTGTGAAAGTTTTATCTATTTTTCTGCTCTTTTTCTCTGTCCTTTCCCGGCTGCCCCTGTTTTTGCCGGATGCTGCTTCCCGTATTCCTTTTCATTTACAGATTTTGGTGTGGCCAGCGTTCCTCCAGTTCTTCAATTTTCTTCTGGCTGTACCCCAGCTCTTTTAAAATTTCCACGTTTTGTTCCCCTAAAAGAGGCGCCCGTTTAAATTCAGCCGGAGTTTTGGACATGCCGCAGTTCCCGGTTCTGGTAATAAAAGTAGGCTGATTCTTCATATTGGGCATAGTTGGCTGCTCCTTTATCCAACCATTGGCCCGGAATTCTTCATCCTCCCATACCTGGTACTCGTTATATACTTTACAGCACGGCACCCCTGCCTCATCCAGGGCCTTAAGGGCCTCATCCTGCCCGGAAAATGTATCGGTCAGCCACTGATTCAGCAGCGGGATTAATGTTTTCTGATTCCTTGCCCGATCCGATACTTCCACATAGTCCGGATCTTCTTTCCACTCTGGCCGTCCCATAAGATCACACAAACTTTCCCAAATCCGCTTTCCGGCAGCCGCCATAACAATATCTCCGTCTTTACAGTGGAATACGCCGTATGGACACATAGTTGGATGATGATTTCCCTGGCGCTTGCTCATCCGCTCCGGCCCAAAATTACAGTGAATCAGTGGTGTATTAATATAGATCAGTGTCCGCAGAAGAGAAATATCCACATACTGCCCTTCCCCAGTATCCCGCCAATGATACAAAGCCGTCATTATGCCGGTAAATAAATTCAGGCCTCCTAATAAATCCCCCAGAGGAAAACCGCTTTTCTGAGGTGCCCCGTCTGCTTCCCCGGTTACGCTCATGATCCCGGACATAGCCTGGGCAATAATGTCATAACCTGGTTTAGACACGTATTTCCCGGTTTGTCCAAAAGTGGTAAGAGATGCATAGACCATATCTGGTTTGATCTTGCATACGCTGTCATAATCCAAGCCATATTTTTTCATGGTTCCCGGGCGGAAATTTTCCAGGATTACCTGGGCTGTGGGGATCAGTTTCTTAACGACTTCCAGGCCTTCCGGATCCGTCAAATCTACTGCCAGTGACTTCTTGCCCCGGTTAAACCAGCAATGGCTTAAACTTTCTCCATCTACCATGGGAGGAAATTTCCTGCCGTCTTCCCCTCTTTTGGGGCGTTCAATCTTGATGACTTCCGCCCCATAGTCTGCCATCATAGCGCCTGCCGTAGGCCCTGCAGCCATGGTTGTAAAGTCAAGAACCCGGATTCCTTCTAAAACTTGTTTGCTCATATTTTTGCTCCTTTTCGTGAATTCCATATATTCTGTATGGGGTAATGTTTTCCTGCTTTTTATGTATCAGATCCGCCATCCAGACGATTACTCAGCCCAGATTTCCTCCATCCTCTTTTTCTCCTGTCTGGCCTCTTTCATGATGCTTTCAATAATCTCCTTACAGGATTCTACCTGATGAATCAAACCGCATGCAGGACCGACAGCAAACATGCCTCCGCCTACATTGCCGCTTTCATAAGCAGCTTTTCCCAGCTTTCCAGATATTACCGACATTAATTCTTCCAGCGACGCCCCTTTTGCTTCTAATTCCAGACATTTTCCCGCCGCATCATTATTTGCTACCCGAACCATATTTCCTATGGTTTTCTGGCATAACACCGTATCATTTTCACCAGCATTTACGATCCAGTCCTTTTGGTTTTGGTGTATCCAGCATTCCCTGCTGGCCACAAACCGGGTTCCCATAACAATCCCCTCACAGCCAAGGCTTAAGGCTGCCAAAAGTCCTCTGCCGTCTGCAATGCCGCCTGCTGCCAAAACCGGAACCTTGATTTCGCGGGAAGTCCGGTTTGCCAAAACGATTGTGCCTACCCCGTCTGTGTGGGGATGGCCTGCCACCTCAAAACCAGCCATGGTAATCAAATCGGCTCCCATGGATTCTGCTTTCTTGGCGTGTTTTACGCAGGCTGCCTTATGAATCCAGGTTATCTGATCCTTATGGGCATTCAGCACATCTGCCAGCTCCTTTGGGCTGGCTCCCGCCGTTTCTACAACCGGAACCCCTTCCTCCAAAATCACTGCAACCTGGTCAAACAGCTCTTTTCCCGGGTGAAGGCTTGGAATCAGGGAAATATTAACAGCAAAAGGGTTCTTTGTTTGTTCCTTTACCTCCCGAATCGCCTCTCTCAGCTTTTCCGGTTCCGGGTAAATGGTTACGTTAATGGTGCCCAAGCCTCCTGCTTCTGATACGGCGGCTGCCAGCTTCGGCACCCCCAGATGCTGCATCCCTCCCTGCATAATGGGATACTTGATTCCCAGTAGTTTCGTCATCTTTGTTTTCATCCCGCTTCTCCTTTCGTTTGCTTTACTATTTAGGCAATTGCAAAACCCGTTTTCAAAATACCTGCCCTTTTGTATCATCCATAAAAAAGACTGTACACTGTGGTAAGCTAAGTAATAAAATAGCACGGATGAAGGATTAGAGAAACGTTGGAATCTACAATTTTTTGCAGGCAGAAACGAAAAAAATGACGGACAGTTTAACCAGTAACTGTCCGTCATTCTTTTTTCTTTCTGTTCGTTTACGATTTTAATTTTTTCCGGATATGGTAATGATAAGCTCCTGATCCTCTTCCCCGCTGATACAGTATTCCGGATAAACGGGAGCTCCCCAGCTATCATCGCCTCCTACGCCCCGCATAGCGGAATAAAGACACACATTGGTATATTGGGGAGAAGAAAGCTCATCCCAATGTCTGGCCATCTCAAGCTCCTCTGCCGTATAAGGCAGAACGCTGGAGTGAAAACGTTTCCTTACAGAGCCGGTGCCGGTTTCTTCCGCCCGGAATATCAGCTTATGCCCTTCCTGATCTTCCACCCAAAGCCATCTGCATTCTGTCCGGTTTCCGCATTCCTGGGGCACCAGGTAAGGCGAAACATTATTCTCCGGTGCAGACTGATAAATCCCCAGCCTGGCTCCTTCCATCCGATCCGGGTAGCATTCCTCCGGGCCGTAGCCGTACCAGGAGAACCTTTTCATCCGTCCCGGAAGCCGGAACCGCATGCCAAAAGCAGGAAGCTGCGGCAAGCCTTTCTCCCCTTTGTATCTGGCTGTTACCTGAATCCTGCCGTCTGGTGTAATCACATATGTTACCTTAGTTTCGGCAGCAGGCGTAAGCCTCAGGCGGTAGCAAAAAGACACCCTGACCTTTCCCGGCTCTTCCAAAATCTCAATCTCCTTATTCTGGAAATCAGGAAACATCCCGGCCCCCAGCCATATATGGCTGGATAAGCTAAAACCGTTGCCCCGGTCATTATCCGTTGTGGCCCGCCAGTAAACTGGCATGGGCGGCCTGGTAATCCATTCCTTTCCGCCGTAGCGAAGTGAGGTTATGCCTCCTTCCTGCCTGGAAAACTGGACGAAAAATCCCCTGCCCCAAACGCCGATATTCACATCCCCATGAACTACTTGTAACGGCAACTCCTCTGCCGCCCATTCCTTCCGGCTTTTTTCAGCTTCCTGCTGGAAGTCATCTGCTTTGCCTGCCTGATTCTTTTTGATTTCCCCGTCTTCCAAAAGCTGTGTTGATTCCCCGAATCCTAATTCATGGCCAGACTCTGCCCAGATAGTATCCTCCTTAAGCACTGCCAGCAGACGGTATGTGTACTCCCTTCCCGCCTCTCTTTCCTCAGGCTTTTTTTCTTCTCCGAAAAGCCCCAATTCCTCCAGCAAAAACCGTTTCTCCTCCAAAGCAGGAACATTCACTTCAAACTCTTCCTGGAAAATCAGTTCTCCGTCCTTTCGAATCTGATAGTAAAATTTGCAGTCTGAGGTATCCATAAACCGTCTTTCATTCCGGATGGTTACGCTTTCCTGGTCTGCAAAAAGCTTGAAATCCTGATATAAGAACTTCACTTCCTGTACCTTTGGAGATAAGGTCCGGTCACAATACAAAATACCGTTCCCGCAGAACTGGTAATCCGTTGGTCTGTCGTCAAAATCTCCGCCGTATCCATGGATTTCCTTTCCGTCACAATCAATCTTAACAAGAGATTGATCGATATAATCCCAGATAAACCCGCCCTGATACTGGCGGTATTTCTCTAAATCCGTGTACTTCTTCATTCCTCCCAGAGAATTTCCCATAGCATGCATATATTCGCAGGAAATATATGGCTTTAGCGGATCCGTTTTTAAATATTCTTCAATCTGGGCAGGCGTTGCATACATCCTGCTTTCCATATCCGAAATCTGGTCAAATTCCCGGTTCCAGAACACTCCTTCATAGTGAACCAGACGGCTGTTATCCCTTTGGCGGAAAAACTCACTCATTGCCAGAATATCTTCCCCTGCATAGGATTCATTGCCGCAGGACCAAATTAAAACAGAAGGATGGTTTTTATCACGCTCCAGCATGGATTTTGCCCGGTCAACTACACAATCCTTCCACTGGGGCAGGCTTCCCGGCACATTCCAGGAAGGTTCACATATTCCCATTTTCTGCCAGGAACCATGGCTTTCCAAATTAGCTTCATCAATCAGATAAATCCCATATGTGTCGCACAGCTCATACCAAAGACTTTGGTTTGGATAATGGCAGGTGCGGACCGCATTGATATTATGCTGCTTTAAAAAGCGGATATCCCACAGCATATCCTCCCTGGTAATGCAGCGGCCCTTACGGTAATGGAATTCATGGCGGTTAATCCCCTTAAACAAAATCCTCTTTCCATTCAGTTCCATTACGTTATCTTTCATCTGAAAACGCCGGAACCCGATTTTTTGAGGAATGACTTCGTAAACCTCCCCTGTGGCCAGATCCGATACTGTAAGCATAAGGGTATAAAGATAGGGATCTTCTGCGCTCCAAGGCCTGATATCCGGTATGCCTTCATCCCCCAAAAAAGACACTGCACACTTCCCTAAGTTACGGTAAGGCCCTAGCCGAGGAAGGGCGTAAACCAGATTCCCGCCGGCATCCAGAAGCTCTGCCTGGATAACCGCCCCCAAATCTTCCATTCCCCCTTCTCTTTGGGCCGCTTTTTTCTCCAAAGCTTCCTGCCAGGCCTCGGATGGGGAAAGGGTAAGTTCCAGATCTAATGTTCCGGTTTTATTATCCTCCTTTAGCCCCGGCTTTACAAATATATCCTGAATATGGAAATCCGGAACCGCATACAGATATACATCCCGGAAAATACCAAAAAAGCGGAAAAAGTCCTGATCTTCAATCCAACTGGCGCTGCTTCTTTTATATACTTCCACTGCCAGACAGTTTGTTTCCCCTCTTTTTACCAATGAAGTTAATTCATACTCTGACGGGGTAAAACTATCTTCGCCGTAGCCAACAAACTGCCCGTTGCACCAAACGTAACATGCAGTTTCCACTCCCTGAAATGAAATAAAGATCCGTTTGCCGTTCCAGTCTTTTGGTATGGTAAATTCCTTTCGGTAACTTCCCACCGGGTTATCAGTTTTTGAAATATAAGGCGGGCGCAGCTCCTCCCTCCCATCCCAAGGATACATGGTATTCACATAATGGCAGTTTCCATAACCCTGAAGCTCAATATGCCCCGGCACCTTTATTTCTCCGAATCCGGAATCATCATAATCTTGCCGGTAAAACTCTTTCTGCCGTAAATCAGGATTTTTAGCATAAGCAAACTTCCAGATACCGTTTAAGGAACAGCGAAGACTCATTCCAGTTTCCGCTTCCTCTTTCTTTATAAAATACTGATGATCGGAATGGGCCGGAATCCGGTTTACTTCAAATACCTCCGGATTCTCAAGCCAGCTATCATCCCACTGTTGCACCTTCATTTCAATCCCTCTCTTTTTTCCTGATATGATAGCTAGTGTTCTGTCTGGTTCATATATGGTAAAATTCCGCCGAATATTTTTCTGAGAGTGCTGCTCCACAAACGAAGGCGTAGCGGTTGCTACGTCGAGG
>JAAWIS010000075.1 GCA_022796475.1 Lachnospiraceae bacterium
GAAAATAATATTATTTTCCCTTTCGGCTTCTTGCCGCCTTCCGGTAAAAAGAACTTACCGGCATTCCGCACATTTTAGCGGCTTCGCTTCCTCTAATTTCTCCCAAAAGCCATCGGTTTGAAATCTGCATAAAATTTTCCGGCAGGGGCTTTTGGGGCCTTCCAAACTGTACGCCTCTTAACTTGGCTGCTTCAATTCCTTCCTTCTGCCTCTCCTTGATATTTTTCCGCTCATTCTCTGCCACAAATGATAATACCTGAAGAACAATATCGCTTAAAAAGGTTCCCAGCAAATCCTTTCCTCTTCTCGTATCTAAAAGCGGCATATCCAAAACCACAATATCAATCTTTTTATCTTTCGTCAAAATTCTCCACTGTTCTAAGATCTCTTCATAATTCCTGCCCAAACGGTCAATGCTTTTTATATAAAGCAAATCATCACTTTTTAATTTATTTAAAAGCTGCTGATATCTGGGCCGGTTAAAATCTTTGCCAGACTGCTTGTCCATGTAGATATTTTTTTCAGGCACCTGCGCCTCATGCAGCGCCCGTACCTGCCTGTCTTCATTCTGTTCCTTGGTGCTGACACGCATATATCCATACACATTTCCCATTTTGACCTCCTCTGTCTGCCACGCACATTTTCGGACATTTCTCTTCCTAAAGGTGCTGGTGTGAAAAACCGTATTTTCAGCCAACGCTTTTATTTGGTAGCGATTCCGGACTCTATTTTTTTGGCTACCTCCTATTTTACATTGATAATTCGGTTTTTTGTTTAACAAATAAGGTCGTTATTAATTTTTATTTCAAAGCTTCCATACATCCTGTTTTGCGAAATCGCCTGTATAGAAAAAAGCCTGCACTTCAAATTGAAATGCAGGCTTTTTTTGTACTAAGTTTTAAATATTCTGTTCGTTGTATCAGAGCAGATTTAACGCATTTGTTCTGTCCGTTCAGCAGCGGAGTGAAGATCCTGTCACAAACGGAGCCCCTGAAAAATTGCCGGCCCTTGGCCAGGTCTTTCAATTCCGGTACGAATTACGCTTCATCGATGGCCTTTCCGATATCATGGCGCATATACTTATTTTCAAAGGAAATCCACTCTGCTGCCTTGTAAGCATTTTTGCGGGCTGCCTTTAAATCTTCTCCCAGGGCTGTTACTCCCAGAACTCTTCCTCCATTGGTCAGAAAAGTGGTTCCATCCTCTGCAAATTTTGTTCCTGCGTGAAAAACGTAATATCCATCCTTCCCTTTCAGGCGTTCCAGGCCGGAAATGGGGAGGCCTTTCTCATAATGAACGGGATATCCCTTGGAAGCAAGCACCACACAAACTGCAGCATGATCCTCAAACTGTAAGTTAACCTGATCCAGTGTCTGATCCACACATGCTTCAAATACTTCCATAATATCGTTTTTCATCCTGGGAAGCACCACCTGAGTTTCCGGATCCCCAAACCGTGCATTATACTCCAGCACTCTGGGTCCCTGCTCCGTCAGCATCAGGCCGAAGAAAATAATTCCTTTAAACTCCCTGCCCTCTGCTGCCATGGCGTCTACTGTGGCCTGGTAAATATACTTCCGGCAGAATGCATCTACTTCTTCTGTATAAAATGGGCTGGGCGAAAAAGTTCCCATCCCTCCGGTATTCAGTCCGGTATCGCCGTCGCCTGCCCGCTTATGATCCTGGGCAGAGGTCATGATTTTTATGGTTTTGCCGTCTACAAAGGATAAAACAGAAACCTCCCGCCCGGTCATAAACTCCTCGATCACGATGCGGTTTCCGGCGGTTCCAAACTTTTTATCCTCCATAAGCTCCTTAACCCCGGCTTTGGCCTCTTCTAAATGACTGCAAATCAGAACCCCTTTTCCCAGAGCAAGTCCGTCTGCCTTTAAAACAACAGGCATTTTGGCAGTTTCCAGATAACGGTATGCATCCTGAGCGCAGTCGAAGGTTTCATAGCTTGCTGTGGGAATGTTATACTTTTTCATCAAATCTTTGGAAAATGCCTTAGAGCCTTCTAAAATTGCCGCATTTTTCCGGGGGCCAAATACCTTAAGCCCTGCTGCCTCAAACACGTCCACAATGCCGCCTACCAAAGGATCATCCATTCCAATAATAGTAAAGTCAATCTGGTTCTCCCTGGCAAAAGCTGCCAGCCGTTCAAACTCCATAGCGCCAATAGGCACGCATTCTGCAAACTCACAGATCCCGGCATTTCCCGGCGCACAGTATAGTTTTGTTACCTTAGGACTTTGCGCCACTTTCCAGGCGATGGCATGCTCCCTGCCGCCGCTTCCAACGATTAAAACTTTCATGTTATCCTCCAATCTGGATCTGGCCATTGGCGATCATATCGATTGCTTTCGGCAAAATAATCCACTCTGCCTCTTCCATTACCCGCTGCTGCAGGATTTTCGGCGTATCGCCTGGCTGTACCTCAACTGCTTTCTGCAAAAGGATAGGGCCGGAGTCCACCCCTTCGTCTACAAAATGCACAGTGGCTCCTGTGACTTTCACACCCCGTTCCAGAGCGCCTTCATGAACCTTAAGCCCGTAATACCCTACCCCGCAGAAAGAAGGGATCAGGGAAGGGTGAATATTAATAATCCGGTTGGGGTATTTTTGAATCATTTCCGCCGGGATGGTCACCAAAAATCCGGCCAGCACGATTAAATCCAAATGGTATTGGTCCACAGTTTTCAAAAGCGCCTGATTAAACAACTCTCTGGTTTCATATTCCTTTGGAGAAATGCACAGCGCCTTTACCCCATGATTCTTTGCCCGTTCCAGGGCGAAGGCTTTGGCGTTATTGCTGATCACCACTTCCACTTTCGTATTCCGGATCCTTCCATTTTCTATCCCGTCAAAAATCGCCTGCAGATTGGTTCCTCCGCCGGAAACCAGTACGCCTATCTTTAACATAGCGTCACACCCTTTTTTCCTGCCTCAATGGAACCGATCTGATAGGGCTGCTCTCCTGCCTGCTTCATGGCTTTCATGGTACGGTCCGCATCTGCCGGATCCACTGCCACGATCATTCCGATTCCCATATTATATGTATTATACATCATCGTTTCTTCAATTCCGCCTTTTTTCGCAAGCAGATTAAAAATCGGCGGGATCGGATAGCTGTTTTTCTGAATCACAGCCTGCACTCCATCGGTCAGCATCCGAGGCACATTTTCATAGAAGCCGCCTCCGGTAATATGGCAGCAGCCTTTCACCTTTACCCCTGCATTTTTTACTTCCTTTAAGGCTTTCACATAAATTTTAGTAGGCGCAAGAAGTGCCTGCCCTAATGTGGTATTCAATTCTTCATAATAGGTATTTAAGCCTTCTTTTGTTAACTCTTCTTCAAAAACCTTGCGGACCAGGGAAAATCCGTTGGAATGTACACCGGAAGAAGCCATTCCAATCAGAACATCCCCTGCCTTTAAACCGGCCCCGGAAATCACATCCTTTTCGTCAGCAATTCCTACTGCAAAACCAGCCAGATCGTACTCATTTTCCGGATAAAAACCAGGCATTTCCGCCGTTTCACCGCCAATCAGCGCCGCACCGCACTGCTTGCAGCCTTCTGCCACGCCGCTTACAATCTCTGCAATTTTCTCCGGATAATTCTTTCCGCATGCAATATAATCCAAGAAAAACAGCGGTTCTCCTCCTGCACAAGCCACATCGTTTACGCACATAGCCACACAGTCAATCCCTACCGTATCATGCTTATCCATAAGAAAAGCCAGCTTCAGCTTGGTGCCAACCCCGTCTGTTCCGGAAAGCAGAACCGGCTTTTCCATCCCGCTAAAGGAGGAAAGGGAAAAACCTCCGGAAAATCCTCCGATACCGCCCAGCACCTCCGGCCGCATCGTTTCCTGCACATGCTTTTTCATCAGTTCTACTGACCGATAACCTGCTTCAATATCTACTCCAGCCTTCTTGTAGTCCATATATCCTCCGTTTCCGCCTGATTCAATCTGTTTCATAAATGCCAACTGCGCTTCCTCTTAACCTCTTTATTTCATAGATGCCAAATACGCCTCATATCCAACCTGTTCTAATTTCTCTGCTTTTGCTGCCACATCCTGTTTCAGCTTTTCAGAATATTCTTTCAAACGCCCTAACAGAACCGGATCCGAGGTTGCCAGAATCTTTGCAGCCAGAATTCCTGCATTGGCCCCGCCGTTAATGGCCACCGTAGCAACTGGAATTCCGGAAGGCATCTGCACAATGGAGTACAAGGAATCTACCCCGCCTAAATCTGAAGTTTTCATAGGAATTCCAATAACCGGCATAGGGAAAATCGCGGCACACATGCCTGGCAAATGGGCTGCCTTTCCTGCTCCTGCAATTATGACCTGAAACCCCTTCTCTTCTGCTGATTTTGCCCAGTTGAAAAAAATATCCGGCTCCCGGTGGGCAGAAATGATCGTCATTTCATACTCAATTTTAAACTTGTCCAAAATCTCTGCTGCCTTTGCCATAATGGGCATATCAGAATCGCTTCCCATTACAATTCCAACTTTTGCCATAATCGGTTCTCCTTTCTTTCAGGAACATATTAAAATACTGCTATGCCCTGTCTGCAAAGCCAGACTTCCTATCAGCCGCCTGGCTTTTTTATTAGCTGTAATTATAAGTAATTTTAATGAATGCTATCTTACTTATTCGTATCATACCGTTTCTTTTTTCTAATGTCAATCAGTTTTCAAGGGGAATATTTAATTCTTCCAATCCTGACAGCACAAATCTTCCATCCCGGATAATTTCTGTCCCTTGTTTGCCTTTGGCATAAGCTGTAATGGATTCTAATTCATCATAAGGAATGGTAATATCGGTATGGCAGCTAAAATAAGCAGCAGAAACATTCTCTTTGCGAAGGGCAGATACCTCATTTTCCCTTGCAACCATTTCTTTTCCGTCTGGGTTATACACTGGGAAATCTTCTGCCCAGCAATAGCAGGTATCTCCTACAGCAAAATGAGGTCCCATCTTTTCCACAATCAAAATAGGCAGCCGGTCTATGATCTGGTACTTTCTCCCTATGGCATACGCCGTAGTATTGGTTCCGATGGCAAACTCTCCTATAGGCAGGCTTTCATGATTTTTCATAATAACCTGGCGGACCAGCTTTCTGCATTCCGCCGGATTTTCCAGGTTGTCGCAGGTATAGTCCTTTACCATTCCGTTTTCAAACCGGAGTTTTAGATTTTTAAACTGAAAGTCCCCAATATAAACACTTTTTACATGGAGAGTTCCCTTTGTCCCCATCAGCTTCGGGGAAGTAAACACCTCGCCAAGAGGAATGTTAACATCTGCCACGCAATTTTCAAAATTCGTTTCCGTTTCCGGATTCTTCAGAGAATGAAGCATAATCTGCAAATCTGTACAATTTTCTCCCTTCCCCTTTATCTCCACATAATCAGCCTGATCCAGCGCGTCAATTAATACCTGCTGAAGGCTTTTGTACCGCTCATAGTCCAATGTATTAATTCGAATTACATCACGGAAAATTTCTTCGAAAGGTTCTCCGATTTCCGGCTTTGGAAACGCTATAATCGTAAAACTGGTTTCCTCCTCAGGCACGTAATGGTTCATTAACTGGGAAAACTCATTATTAAAATCCCTTGTTACATTTTCCTGATGGCCGGACAGTGCAAAACAGGCATCTTTGTTTACCGGAGTAAAGCCAGGCTCTCCAAAGGTTTCCGCCACAGCAGGCCCTGCATACCAGGAAGCCTCTGTTTTCAAATCTTCCAAAGCAGATTTAATAACTGATAGTTTCCGTTCTTTCACTGTATTTCCCATATAAATGGCACTGTCATACCGATGATCATAATCATACTGTTTATTCGGTGATGTGCCAAACCAGCCGATCTTCCTGACAGGATTTCGGTTAATAATGGAAACTGGAGCGCGGCAGAACAGCGGCTCCAGCCCGATTGCCCGAAACCCCTTCACTGCCTGACGAATCATTCGTTCAAATCCAAGCTCATAGCGAACTAAAACCGTCTTCTTCTTAGACAAATCCCGCCCCATTACTTCAAATCCTTTTCGGAATCCTTCTACATAAGTATCTGCCATTAACTGGATGGTATCTTCCGGCAGAGAATTCAAAAATTTGGCCACAGCACATTCTGACTGGGAAATGTAGGCCCCAAACCGATATAAATAGCGGAGGTCAGAAAGATCTTCCTCCATAATAATATCTTTTGCAAACTTCCATTCCGGATCAAACCGCTCCCGGAGCCAGGCTGTTACCGTATGATCGGTATAATCGCTTACATACCAATAAAGCACATCCCTGACTTCCTGCTGCTTCGGAAGGGATGAAGCTTCATTTTCTCTTTCAAAAAGATTATAAATCTCTATCAGAGCCTCGTTTGCTGCTGTAATATCCAAAAGCCTTCCTTCGTAGGCATAGGGAATGCCGCAGCGGAGCTCTGTATAAAGAAATGAAAGCATGGGTCCAAATTCACTTCCCAGCTTCTGGGCTGCAAAAGCTGGATTTCCATAGCTTTCCTCATAATGCTCCGGCAAAATATCGGCAAATAAATCATGATTCAGCTTTTGAAGCCCTTCTAATGACTCATCTTTTAAGCTGCCGTCTTTCAGTTTTTTTATTAAAGCTTCCAGCATTCCCACAAAAAGGGACATTTCCTGAAAGAAACTACGGTAAGGCTGGCAAACCGTAGTTTCTTCTGGGATCTGGCGAATCCGTTCCATAGAAAGCTGATAGCGCTCATGAACACGCTCATTCTCTTCCTTCCAAAATTCCCAAACATTCAATGTAATACCCTCCTTTTTTTGTTCCGCCTTTTGGCTGAGCACAGCTTTTAACGCAGCCGCAGCCCAACTATCAGCATAATGACCCAGATTAAAATCATAAGGCTGTCCAAAATCACAGACAGCTTTGCTAAAATATAGTTTTTTTCCTTTTCGAACATCGCCCTGACTCCGTAAAACAGCCCGCACAGTGCAAACAAAAAACTGGAAAATGCCATAGCTCCCACATTCAGCGGCACATTTCCCTGTGATTTCACTGCCAGGCCAATTACTGAGCCAAATAAAATTAATCCTGCTGAAGTAACCCCGGCTGCATAAAATCCGCCTTTTGCCAAAGGTTTTCGTATATAATTAACATATTTATTCCGCTTCTTTCCTTCTGCCACGATGCCTCCTCCAAATACGCACATGCTGCACTGCTTCATACATTACATAGCCAAGCAATGCTCCCAGGGTATTTAAAATCATATCATCCACATCAAAGCTTCCCACTTTAAATATCAACTGAATCGATTCTACCAAAAAACTAAAGACAAACCCAATCAGAACTGTATTATACCATTTCTTGCTTCTGCGGCTGACCACAGGAAGAAAGAATCCCCCTGGCATAAAGCCGATAATATTTCCAAAAATATTCAGCATAAAAGCCCGAATCCCTAATTTTTCCCGGTACGTCCAAAACCGATTAATCTCTTTTAATGGTATCAGATTATAGGAGTACCCTGAACGGGTACTGTCAGTCCTTCCAAAGGACTCTGCAAAAAACAGAAAATACACCAGCAGAGCCAGGTACAGAAGAAACAGCACCCAGCCCATTTTCTGGTGTTTTGTTGTATTTCGAATCATATAAGCTCCAATTAACTGTCCTTAAAACTCAATCTCTGACTTTCTTTTTAACAAAATTGCACCTGTTACAATTGACAGAATCCCTACCGTCAGCCCTGCTGTGGCAATCACAATCCCCATTGCAATACTTCCGGCTCCTGCATTCCGCATGGTTTTATAAATCCGTTCCATGTTCATATGCTCACCTCCCAGATCATCCTGTTATTTTGCACCATACTGGCTATAATATGCGTCAATGGCTGCTTTTATACCATCGTCAATCACAATCTGCCCCTGACATTCCCGGTTATGCAGATACTGGGTAACCTCTTCCATATTTACAATAGCAGCCGCCGGGAAACCGTATACGTCCTGAATCTCCTTTAATGCGCTTTTTTCACTCTTTCCCCGCTCCATCCGGTTTAATGAAACGATTAATCCTTTGATCTCCACATTGCCCTGAGCCTTGATAACCGGGAAAGTTTCCTCAATCGATTTGCCGGAAGTGGTAACATCCTCGATGATCATAACCCGATCTCCATCTTTTAATTTGCTGCCAAGCAGAATCCCCGTATCTCCGTGATCCTTTACCTCTTTGCGGTTGGAGCAGTAACGGACATCCACTCCATACAGCTCGCTGATTGCCATAGAAGCAGCCACAGCCAGAGGAATCCCCTTATAGGCAGGCCCAAACAGCACGTCAAAATCCAGACCGAAATTATCATGGATTGCCTTTGCATAATACTCCCCCAGCTTCCTTAACTGAGTTCCCGTTACATATGCTCCTGCATTCATGAAAAACGGTGATTTTCTTCCGCTTTTTAATGTAAAATCGCCAAATTTTAATACCTGGCTTTCTACCATAAATTCAATAAATTCCTGTTTATACTGTTCCATGAATCCAATGCTCCTTTGTCTGTTTTACTTTCCTGGAATTGTGCTTTTTACTATTGTTTTCTGTATTTTTCTTGAATTGTTTCTTGATTTTGTTTCTCCTCTTTTATGTGTTATGATACTGCCCCAATCAGAGAATTGATATCCTGGATCTTATTTTTTTCCATGTAATCCTTAATGCCGTCAATCACCTCTAAGGTTGCGTAAGGGTTCCTAAAGTTTGCCGTACCTACCGCAACTGCAGACGCACCTGCCAGAATAAACTCCAGCGCATCCTCCCCAGTTTGGATTCCGCCCATCCCTATAATAGGAATACGGACCGCATTTGCAGCCTGGTAGACCATCCTTACTGCCACCGGTTTAATAGCAGGGCCAGATAATCCGCCTGTGCGGTTAGCCAGGGCAAATGTTTTCCTGTTGATGTCAATCTTCATTCCGGTTAAGGTGTTAATCAGAGAAATCACATCGGCTCCGCCGGCTTCCGCCGCCTTTGCCATCACAGTAATATCCGTTACATTAGGGCTTAACTTCATAATCAGAGGCTGCTTTGCGTATGCCTTACAGGCTTTTGTGATCGCCTCCACCGCCTTTGGATCCTGGCCAAAAGCGATGCCGCCTTCTTTTACATTCGGACAGGAAATATTGATTTCCAGCATGTCAATGGGCTCATCTCCAAGCCGCTCCACTACTTCAATATAGTCCTCCGTAGTTTTGCCGCATACATTCACAATGATCTTTGTGTGGTACTGCTTTAAAAATGGAATGTCCCTTTTAATAAACGTGTCGATCCCCGGATTCTGAAGGCCGATGGCATTTAGCATCCCGCCATAAGTTTCCGCGATTCTGGGAGTTGGATTTCCGGGCCACGGAACATTTGCCACACCTTTTGTTACCACGGCTCCAAGGCAGTTTAAATCAACAAATTCACCGTATTCTGCACCAGATCCGAAGGTTCCGGAGGCTTCCATCACCGGATTTTGAAATTCCACACCAGCTAAGCTGACTTTCATATTCGTCACAGCACCACCTCCTCTGCCCGGAATACCGGGCCTTCTTTGCAAACCCGCTTATTGCATACCTGGGAATGGTCATCCTTTTCCTTTGACTGGCATACGCAGGCTAAGCATGCGCCGATACCACAGGCCATCCGCTCTTCCAGAGAAATAAAGCACTCCATCTTTTTTTCTTTTGCATACTCTTTTAATGCGCCAAGCATTGGCCCGGGGCCGCATGCAAATATAATATCTCCTTCCAGCCCTCCGGCGCGTACAGCATCCAGCACATTCCCTTTTATACCAGCGCTGCCATCCTCTGTTGCAATCGAAACGGCTCCTGTTTTTTCAAATTCATCCTTTAAAAACATCTGGCTGTCCCGATAGCCTAAAATAATTTGCTTATGGCCAGTTACTTGTTTTGCCGTTTCTAACATTGGAGGGATCCCGATGCCTCCTCCCACCAAAAAGATTCGCTTCCCCTTTGCTTCCTCTAACGGAAAACCATTGCCCAAAGGCCCCAGAATATCAACAACATCTCCTGGCTGGTACTGTGAAAATTCTCTGGTTCCGGCACCTGCCACACGGTATACAATCCGAAGCTGCTTCTTTGCCCGATCAATCTCGCACAAACTGATGGGCCTTGGAAGGAGCTTTGTCCCATCATTACAGTATAAATCAATAAATTGCCCCGGAACTGCCTGGCAGGCAACCTGCTCTGTCTGGATCCACATACTGTAAATCCCCTCTGCCAGCATCTCCTGGCTGACAACTGATGCCTTCTCTTTTACCTTTGCCATAGATCCTCCTATCACAGTACGCAGTTAATATCTTCCACCATATCGATAACAGCCTGTCTGGAAGCCTCGCCAAAATGCTCCGGCCCGAATTTTCCATAGGCTTCCTTTTTATATGCTGCAATAATCCCCCTGGAGGAATTTACTATCGCTCCAAAGCCATCTTCATTAAAGCAATACTTCAGATCTTCTGCTGTGCCGCCCTGAGCGCCGTAACCTGGCACAAGGAAATAGGTATGAGGCATTTGCTTTCTTAAAATGCGGCTCATTTCCGGATAAGTAGCTCCTACTACTGCTCCTACATTGCTGTAGGTTCCGTCCATACTATCCTTTCCCCATTCCACCACTTTTTCTGCAACCCATTCATACAGCGGCCTTCCGTCGATCAGCCGATCCTGGA
This sequence comes from Lachnospiraceae bacterium, assembly GCA_022796475.1. GTDB lineage: Bacteria > Bacillota > Clostridia > Lachnospirales > Lachnospiraceae > Caccovicinus. Next base: position 10,692 of record JAAWIS010000075.1, read on the forward strand.
ATTCGCCGCTGGAAGGATTCGAAGTCTTTACCAGTACAAACAGTCCTTTATCCTCTGCATTGCAGACTTCTACAAAAGGCTTCACGCCGTCTGTTCCCAAATACGGATTTACTGTCAGAAAATCCGTGTTAAAGCCAGCAAAACGCTTACCGCCTACTGTCACATTCCCAATATGGCCTGCAGCATACGCGGCAGAGGTGGATCCGATATCTCCCCGCTTCGCATCGCCAATTACAATTAATCCTTTTTCGTGGCAGTAATCCACCGTCTTTTTATATACGCTTAACCCTTCAATGCCAAATTGCTCATACATGGCAATCTGAGGCTTAACTGCAGGAATCAAATCCCAGGTGCAGTCTATAATTTCCTTATTAAACTGCCAGACAGCCTCTGCCGCTCCCTCCAGGGATTCTCCAAACTGTTCGTAAGATTGTTTTAAAACATGTTCCGGAATATAACTTAACATCGGATCGAGGCCAACACAAATAGGCGCTTTCGTTTTTTCAATTTTATCCATTAATTGCTTTATCATATCTTCCTCCTTAAATAAGGCCTTTTGCAGCATCCTGCTTCTTCCTGTGTACGGATTCTGCCGCATTTTAACAGGTTCTAAGCTATCTTATCATAATCCCGGAACGCTGTAAAGCGCACTTGCACACAAAAATCCCCCCGCCCTGCATTCGTATCCATTTATGGATAGTATGCAAATTATGGATAAGACGGTTTAATGGAAAAAGTGAAGAGGGATTCCTTATAGAAACGATCCCACATCTATGTTGCAAAATGAATAAGTATGCTGCCTGCTGCAAGGGCTGTAAGCTTATTAGATAAGGAGGAAGAAAAATGGTATCATATGCCCCTTTGTGGAGAACAATGAATGAAAAACAAGTCACTCAATACCGGCTGATTAAAAAGTACGGCGTCAGTGCCGGGCAAATCGGACGATTAAAAAAGAATATGTATGTTTCTACCCATACGATTGAAATGTTATGTTCAATTTTAAGCTGCCCTGTCGAAGACGTGATGGAAGTATTCCCGGATATCCCTCAGGAGCAGCCATTTTCCAAATAAAACCCCGCCCTGCCCTTCAGGCAAAGCAGTTGTCAGGCATATTGTATATTACATAAATACCCTCAGTGGACAAGGGGGATAACAGTCCTTTGCATACAAAGAGCAATCACACTTCTGACTGCCAGTAATCCAGGCGGCCTGTATCCCTTTGTCCGCTGATAAAACAGGGACATCGCATTGCTTCCCGGTTAGGGTATGACTATTCTGTGGTTTTAGGACATGCAGCTTACTATCCCAAAGCCGGATATATTCCGGCAGGCTTCTATGGTATCAAACCGCCTTTTGCGGTGGATAATGATAATTTTATGGCAATATGTTTTAAAAAAACAGCGCGAAAATTAAATGGCGTTATCCGGTATGATGAGGCATTTGGCATATAATTCAACTTCCGAAAAAACAGAGAATCAGTCACTCTGCAGGCGGCCGTTTCTCTGTTTCAAATACCTTATCCTTTTCCATATCTTCCTGTATTTGCCGCCCTATTTGATTTCTGCATACAAAGATAACAGCCTTTTTGTATTTTTCATAATGATCTCTCATTCCTTAAATTTAATGTATCAATTTCTTATTTTCCTAATCTCAGTTCTTACAAGAAAGCAAACAAGCTCAAAACATCAGCCCCACTATTTTCAGACAGAATATTAAATATGAATGGATGCTTATGTCAGCGCCGGCGCTGATATAATGATTTTACAAGTTATATTTGATTCTGTTGGTTTAATTTTGATAAAACACAAGAAACAAACACAAATATTATACATTTTTACGAATAAATAAAGTTAAAACAAACGAAATTAAATAAAAACAAATAAAATATTGTTGAAATAAATGAGATTTATGGTATAATTACTCCAGAATCCAGTTAAATTTCACATATCTGCTACGAATGGCAGTTTCTGGATTCTGTTATTGCTACATACAATAAGTTGGATTGTATTGGAAACGAAAGGAGAAAACAGATGAAAAAAATCATGACAACACTGCTGCTGGCGGGACTAGCAATAGGTATCGCAGGATGCGGCGGAAAAACCATTACTCGTGAATCCGAAACAACGAAAGCTGCGGCAGCCGAGGAAAGCAGCCAGACGCAGGCGGAAAAAGTAAAGGTAGGATTTATTGTGGGAACAGGGGGACTTGGGGATCAGGGATTTAATGATATTGCCTATGAAGGGCTAAAGCGGGCCGAGGAGGAACTTGGAATCGAGCTGGAGTATGCAGAACCCCAGTCAGTATCTGACTTTGAACCATTAATCAGCCAGTTTGCTCAGGATGGAAGCTACGATTTGATCATATCACTGGATCAGCAGTCCCAGTCTGCACTGGAGAAAATATCAAAATTGTTCCCGGACCAGAAATTTTCAGCCGTTGATATGGATATTCAGGCAGATAATGTAAAAGTAATCAAGAAAGATTTTTCCCAGCTTGCATTTTTGCCGGGATATTTTGCCGGGCTTCTTACAACAGACACTTCTGTAGACAAAGTAAATGAAGCTGCTTGTGTCGGCATTATGATTGGCGTTGATAATCCAAATATGCAAAACGGCGTTTTAGGCTATACTGCAGGAGCTAAGTTAGCGAATCCTGATACCGAAGTTTTAACTGGCATTGTAGGCTCATATGGGGATCCGGCAAAAGGGAAAGACACTGCAAAGGTTATGTATGATAAAGGCGCCGATATTATTATGAATTTTGCAGGAGGCTCCGGGCTTGGACTTACAAATCAAGCTAAAGAATCGGAACGCCTGGTAATTGGCGGAACCTCTAATGTAAATGCAACCGCTCCTGATGTAATAGCCGCTTCCGCCCTGGAGCTGCTGGGTGACAGAGTGTATCGCGATGTGGAGTCTGTGCTGGACGGAACCTGGAAAGCAGGAATTGATATGGGCGTAATCGCAAATGGCGGCGTAGATGTTACCTTTGAAGGTACAGAGGTTGCTGTTCCGGAAGAAATTATAAAGAAAATAGACCATGTCAGGTCTTTGATTGAAAACGGCCAGCTTACACTCCCCTCCTCTATGGATGAATTAGACGGATGGTTAGAAGAAGCTGCCAAGATTGTAAATTAGTGTTTTGACCCCAACATCATTATATTCAGACAGCACAGTAACCCCCATGCTTCGCTAGGGAACCACCATGAATGAAAGGGGGTTCCTGTAAACCCTCCGGGGGGATGTGCAGAAAACGGGCATGGAAGATGCCGCTTTGCGGCCCCGTTTTCGCACAGCTTGGCGACGGGGCGCCAAGCTTTCACAGGAACGGCTGGCAGGAAGGCACAAACAAGTATGATTCGATTGTTGGAAACGATAAGATTGGCGAGGTGAATCTGAAAGTGGAAGTAGTTCGATTAAAAAATATTACAAAGCAGTATCCAGGAGTGCTGGCTCTTAATCATGCAGATTTGGAGATTCGTTCAGGAGAAATACATGCTCTTTTGGGAGAAAACGGAGCGGGAAAAACTACGCTTATGAAGGTGTTATATGGAATGACGGTTCCAGATGAGGGCGAAATATATATCAGTCAAAAACTGGTAAGATTCTCCTCGCCAATAGAAGCAATCGCTGCTGGAATTGGAATGGTGCATCAGCATTTTATGCAGGCAGATATGCTGACAGTGCTTGAAAATGTGATTGCAGGCGCAGAACCATCTGTAAGGGGAAAAATAAATTATGGACAGGCCAGAAAGAATGTACAGGAAATGATTGATCAGTTCGCCTTTGACATTCAATTGGACAGCAAAATAGAAGATCTTTCTGTAGGAGAACGTCAGAGAGTAGAAATATTAAAGGTGCTGTACCGCGGAGGAACCATACTGATTTTCGATGAACCCACTGCTGTTCTGACGCCATTGGAAACAGAAGCTTTTTTTGCCGTTTTAAGAAAATTTAAAGAACAGGGAAAAAGCATTGTAATCATTACTCATAAACTCCAGGAAGTAATGGCCATTGCAGATCGTATTACGGTGATGCGGGATGGAGCTGTCACAGGCCATTGCCAGCCAAAGGATGTAAGCATAAATGATTTGGCGGCCATGATGGTAAAGCGTGAAATAAAGGTAAACCAGCATATGAGGGGAACCAATGTAAGCGAAGATGTGTATTTTGAAGTGAAAAATCTTTCCCTTACAGCAGCAGGAAAGACGATATTGGATCATATTAATTTAAAAATCCATAAAGGGGAAATTCTTGGGATTGCAGGCGTAGAGGGAAATGGACAGACAGAACTGATACGCTGCCTTACAGGTCTTCAAAAGCCGGAGGAAATGGAGCTTTTGGTAGATGGGGAGGCTGTCACCGGAACAGCCAGTGATTTTATTTCCAAGGGGATTGGACATGTGCCGGAGGATCGTCTTGGGACAGCCGTAGTTGAAAGTGAATCTGTCAGCACAAACCTGATGCTGGGGTATCATTTTAAGGATTGGTTTCGGCGCGGCAGATGGATGGACTATAAAAAGGCAGAATCATTTGGAAATGATTGCATCAAAAAATATTCCATTAAAGCGCCCTCTGCAAAGACAACCATTGCAGAGATGTCAGGAGGAAACCAGCAAAAGGTAGTAATTGCAAGGGTGTTCAGCGAAAATCCCAAGGTAGTTATCTGCGCGCAGCCAACCCGGGGTGTAGATATTGGCTCCATTGAATATATCCACCAGAGAATGCGGGAATTTGTAGGCACAGAATATGCTATGCTGCTGATCTCAGCAGATTTAGAAGAAGTGAAAGCAATGAGTGACCGGATTGCCGTGATTTACAAGGGGAAAATTGTAGCAGAGGGCCCGACAGATGAATTTGACGATACACAACTGGGCTTATATATGACCGGAGCCAAAAAGGGGGCAGACATATGAAAAAAAGAATAGAAAAAATAATTCCTACCTTTCTTTCCTTAGGGACGGCACTGTTTTTTGGTTCCTTTCTTTTTATGGCGGCTGGATATAATCCTCTTAATGTATACAGTGAGATTATCTACGGTGCAGCGGGAACACCGGGAGCTGTTTTGAATTCCCTGGTGCAGGCAACACCTTTGCTTTTCACAGGACTGGCCTTTGTGATTGCAATGAAAGGCGGCGTGGCCAATATTGGCGGTGAAGGGCAACTGTATGCAGGCGCCCTGGGTTCTGTTTTGGCCGGAATCTATTTAAAAGGGATTCCTGGATATATTCATATTCCAATCTGTATTTTGGCAGGCGTTTTCTTTGCCGGATGCTGGGGAAGTCTGATTGCAGTTTTAAAAGTTTATTTTGGAGCTCAGGAAATTATCACAGCTATTATGCTTAATTATATTATGCAGTATTTGGTAAGTTATTTGGTAAATTATCCCTTAAAGGAGAAGGGTTCTATTTCTCAGACTGTGGAAATTGCAGATACGGCAAAGCTTCCTCTTCTTTCTGCCCAATATCAGCTTTCCTCCGGGATTTTGCTGGCAGTTTTAATTGCCCTGGTTATGACCTTTCTATATAAAAAGACTCTGACAGGGTACGAGATGTCGATAACAGGCAAAAGCAAGGCAGCAGCTAAAACAGCAGGCATTCATGTCGATAAAATAATGATTCGGACCATGTTTATCAGCGGGGCAACTGCAGGTTTGTGCGGTTCTGTTATGATTTTGGGAAGCGCATACCGGCTGATCGACGGATTTTCTTCTGGTTATGGCTTCGATGGAATCGCGGTAGCGTCATTGGCCAATGGAAACTTTATGGGAGTTTTGCTGTCAGGAGCCTTTTTCGGCGCATTAAGAGCAGGAGCCATGTATGTAAACCGCGTTGCAAAAATCCCCTATGATTTTGCTATTGTGATTCAGGCACTGATCATTGTCCTCATCGCCACACCTTATATATGGCGCGCTCTTGGCAGAAAAATGAAGTGGAATAGGAAGGGAGAACAAAGTTATGTCGGGTGAAATGGTATCTGTTATTCAGTCACTAATAACAACAGCTTTACGCATGAGTATCCCTGTCATTTTGGCTTCCTTAGCTGGCGTGTTCTCTGCCAGGGCAGGCATTGTAGCCATGGGACTTGAGGGAATGATGCTCAGCGGCTCATTTGCTGCAGCATATGTAACATGGCTGACAGGAAATCCTTACCTTGGAATCTTAGGGGGGATAATAGCCGACGTTGCTATGTCTATGCTTCATGGAGTTTTGGTTATTAAATTCCGTCTGGATCAGGTAATCGGAGGGATTGGTCTGAATCTGTTTGCCACAGGTCTTACAACTGTTTTTTTGCAGATTGTATGGGGAAACAGGGGAAAGTCAGAAATGTTAAACACCATAGGACATATTCAGATTCCTGTTTTAGGGAAAATCTCACCCCTGCTTTTGCTGGCTTTCATTGCAGTGTTTTCGGCAGCATATGTATTGTATAAAACCGTTTTCGGACTTCATCTGCGAATGGTGGGAGAAAACCCAACTGCAGCGAAAACTCTGGGAATTTACGTAAACCGCGTCAGATTTCAGAGTCTGATTATTGTTGGAGTGCTTTCCGGGCTGGCTGGCGCGTATTTATCCATTGACCATTTGAATATGTTTGTTCGTGATATGGTTGCAGGCAGAGGTTTTATTGCACTGTCTATTGATATTTTAGGCCGGTATACCCCAGCGGGTATCTTAGCGGGAAGCCTGTTTTTTGGTATTGTGGATGCGCTGCAGCTAGTGATACAAAGCGATAAGATTCCAGGCCAGCTTCTTCAGATGCTGCCTTATCTGGTAACGCTTCTAGCTGTGGTACTGGCAGTAAAAGATGTAAGGCCTCCGGCAAGTATGGGGAAAATAATTGATGAAAGGGAGTAAAGAAATGTTAGAAAAACAGATAAGAGAAACTGTGGACTATATCAAAAGAAAAATAGAATGCGTGCCAGAAGCAGCAATCGTTTTAGGCTCAGGACTGGGAGGATTTGCAGACAGCTTAGAGGATGCTGTTGCAATTCCCTACGAAGAAATTCCGGGCTTTGTAACATCAACTGCTCCAGGACATAAGGGACAGATGGTCTTCGGAAAAAAGAAAGGTAACTATGTGCTGTGTATGCAGGGAAGATTTCATTATTATGAGGGCTACACAATGGCTCAGATCACATTTCCTGTACGTGTTATAAAAGCTTTAGGTACGCCAAAGCTGATTTTAACAAATTCCTGCGGCGGCTTAGATCCTAAATTTGAACCTGGAGATTTAATGATGATCACGGATCATATTAATTTTATGGGAGCAAATCCTTTAATTGGGCCAAATGAGGATATGTTTGGATGCAGGTTTCCAGATATGACAAAAGTATACAATAAGGAATTAGCCCAGAAAGCCAGAACTTGTGCCAAAGAGCTTTCCATCGATTTAAAAGAAGGAGTCTATGTGGGATACAGCGGTCCAAGCTTTGAAACGCCTGCTGAAATCCGAATGTTTCAGATGCTTGGAGGCAGCGCTGTAGGGATGTCTACCGTTCCCGAAGTGATTACAGCATCTCACTGTGGTTTAGAGGTTTTGGCTCTGTCTTGTATTACAAATCTGGCAGCCGGGATTTTAGATCAGCCTCTTTCTGGTGAAGAAGTGATTGAGGTAGCAGGAAAAGCAGGACAGAAATTTGCCGAACTGCTAGAAAAAATAGTAGAAATAATATAAAATAATGAAAGAAGTGTTTAG
>JAAWIS010000076.1 GCA_022796475.1 Lachnospiraceae bacterium
AAATGAAACGTTTCATTTTTAAGAATTGAGAAATTGCATAAAATGATACAGCAGCGGATTACCGGCACTGTACTGACAGCCAGACTTATTTCTATTAGCGCCAAGTGGTCAGTACACTAGTGTACTTTTGCGGTAAGCCTGCAGCTTAAATCAGAATAGATCAAAAGAAAAGGAGAACAGTATGATGAACAAATTACAGCCGATTATTATTGACACAGATCCGGGAATTGATGATGCAGGTGCTATTTTTTGGGTACTGGCCAATGACAAGTTCGATGTGAAGGCGCTGACCATTGCAAAAGGAAATATTGGTCTGGATGGCTGTGTGATCAATGGTCTGAGGATTCTTGAGGTTGCGAAACGAACGGACATTCCAGTATACCGGGGTGCGTATCGCCCTTTATTAAAACCGCCTATTGATGCATCATGGGTTCACGGAAACGATGGTTTGGGAGATGCAGGGCTCCCTATGCCTTCCATAAAAGAAACTCCCGGATATGCTCCGGCAGAAATGGCACGGATGATACGGGAGTCAGAAGAACCAGTTACGATTCTTGCATTGGCTCCGCTGACTAATGTTGCTCTGGCGATTCTTCTGGATCCAGAATTAAAAAATAACGTTAAGGAAATATTGTTTATGGGCGGCGCGGTGAATGTAATTGGAAATGATAGTCCTGTTGCCAGCTTTAACGCTGCGGTTGATCCGGAAGCTACCCATATTGTCTATAATTCCGGTATCCCCATTGTTCAGCTTGGATTGGATATTTGTGATCAGTTTACAGAAACGAATGAGGATTTTGAGCGGCTCCGCAGAGAAGGAGGAGAAATCGGAGGCTATTTATATACAATGACAAAAGCATTCCGGGAGCTCTCTGCAAAAAACAAGCCTTCCAGATGGTATCAGTCAAGACAAAACGGTATTGGCCTAAATGATGTGGCGGCTACATCGTACCTGATTAATCCGGACTGGTTTGTTTGTGAAGATGTGGCGGCTGATATTGAAATCACAGGCAGCCTTAGCGCTGGTCAGACGGTAGTAGATTTCAGAGGATGGTGGAACCGGAAGCCAAATGTGAAATTTGCCTATCAGGTAGACAGCAAAGCAGCCGTAGAGCGGTGGATGAATGATATTATCCGATTTGGCAACCAGGGATAACATGGGGTAGCATAAGGAATATGTTTGAAGGTTCATACAAATAACAGGAGGTATTTTATGAAGAAAAGGATTTCCAGATGGATGGCCATTTTATTAGCAGCTTCATTACTTATGACTGGCTGTAAGTCTTCCGGCCAAAATGTCCAGGGCAGCAGCGCAGAAAGCAGCAGTACAAAAAGCAGCAATACAGAAAACAGCAGCGCAGAAAGCAGCGCCGATGACAGTAAGTCTTCGGATCCGGCAGAGGGCCAGGAAAGCGAGATCCGGGTAGCGGTGTGTGGTGAAAAAGCAGGTGCGTCTGGTTTTACAGATGAGGGGATTGCAGGAGCCGACTGGGCCAGAGAGGAACTGGGGATTACAGTAGACTATATCGAGTGCAAGGATACGGCAGATTATGAAACCAATGGCCGTTTCCTGTCAGAATCCGGGGAATATGATCTGATTATCTTTATTAATTCACAGATTGCAGATATTGTTTCTCTGTTCTGTGACGACTATCCGGAGCAGAAGTATTCCATCGTAGACTGTAAGCTGGAAGGCAAGGATAATGTGCGTTCCGTAGGGGCCATTAACGGCGAGCAGCACTTCCTTACAGGAGTTTTATGCGGACTGATTACTACAGGAAAGTATCAGGATGACTTTCCTCTGACAAATGATTCAAATGTTTTGTGCTATGCCGGAGGAACCGATTCTCCCACATCCAGAGAGGGTGCAGCAGGTTTTATGGCAGGGGCCAAGTATGTGAATCCAGATGCAGAGATCCTTTACACCATTGTAGGCGGATATAATGATCCGGCCACAGCAAAGGAAATTTCCCTTTTAGGGATTGATAAGGGCGCTGATATCTGTACCGGAAACTGCGGAAGCGGCGTAAAAGGAATCCTGGAAGCCTGCAAAGAGAAAGGGGCTTATTACATTGCCACCAGCTTATCTGACAATGATCCCAATCAGAGTCTTTGCTGTTCCATTAAGAAAACGGACGTTTTAGTTTTTAATGAAGTAAAAGCAGTTGTTGATGGAAGCTGGAGTGCCGGATATAACGAGTTTGGTATTGCTGACGGTGTATGCGACATTAGTTTTGAAGATTCCCTGTATGCAGAAGGGATTCCGGAAGAGGTTAAGGCTGTAATTGACCAGGTGCGTCAGGACTGCAAAGATGGGAAAATTACCATGCCGGCAGACGTTTCTGACGTGGATGCATGGGCTGCAGAGAATCAATACCAGTGGTAAGTAAAAACAGCGTTACCAATCGACTGCCTTTCTAAGGAGAAACAAATGAATATAATTGAAATGCATGGTATTACTAAGAATTTTGGCAGCACCCAGGCATTGAAACAGGTGGATTTGGAACTCCATGAAGGTGAGGTGCTGTCACTTCTTGGGGAAAACGGAGCAGGAAAAACTACATTAATGCGGGTTCTTTACGGGATGTATGCGCCAGATAAAGGGAGGATGCTGCTTGGTGGGAATCCAATTGAATTCCATAAGCCCATTGATGCAATCCGTCAGGGAATCTGCATGGTACATCAGCATTTTATGCTGGTTCCGTTTTTCACAGTTACGGAAAATGTAATTGCTGGGGAAGAACCATCCAGAGGGATGTTTGTGGACAGACAGGCTGCCAGGAAACGGGTAAAAGAATTAATTGACCAGTACCATTTTGATTTGAATCCGGATGCTCTGGTGGAATCCCTCTCAGTAGGGGAACGCCAGCGTGTGGAAATTTTAAAAGCCCTGTATCGAAATGCAAAAATACTGATTTTAGATGAACCTTCGGCTGTTTTAACCCCAAGCGAAGTGGAGAATCTGTTTGCTTCTATCCGGATATTGAAACAGAACGGAACAAGTATTGTAATTATTACTCACAAGCTTTATGAAACCATTACTATAGCTGACCGTATTGCCGTGCTGCGGGATGGGGAAATGATCAACAGGAATGTGGATCCAAAGACAGCCGATGTGGTTTCTTTATCTGCGATGATGGTAGGACGTTCCATTCAGTTAGACGAAAAGCAGCCTGCAAAAAAGGTGGGCGAACCATTTTTCTGTGTGGATAATCTAAACGTAGTGGAAGACGGAGTGGTGAAACTTAAGGATGTATCCTTTCAGATCCGCCAAGGTGAAATTTATGGGATTGCCGGTGTGGAAGGAAATGGGCAGACACAGCTTTTGGATGCCGTTACAGGAACCATAGCTCCAAAATCCATGCACCTTACTGTAGGAGGACGGGAAATCAGCGGAGATGCCCATGATTTTATCAGGAATAAAATTGGGCACGTGCCGGCTGACCGGATGACTCAGGGGCTGGTGCTGCAGATGAGCGTACAAGATAATATGATCTTAGGATACCATGATTTTAAAGAATTTTCCAAAAAAGGATTTTTAAGGAGAAAGTTTATTCGTGATTATACGAAAGCAAATGTGGACCGCTTTCAGGTAAAAACCGCTTCCGTTGATACCCCGGTAGGCAGGCTTTCCGGGGGAAATCAGCAAAAAGTTGTTATGGCACGGGTTTTGAGCCGCGATCTGGATGTGCTTGTAGTGGCACATCCAACCAGAGGCGTGGATATCGGGGCATCAGAATATCTCCATCAGCAGATCTTAAATTTCAGGGATCAGGGAAAGGCTGTGCTGCTGATTTCAGCGGATTTGGATGAAGTATGCACCCTTAGCGACCGCCTGGCGGTTATCTATGGAGGAAAGCTGGTGACAGAGTGCAGACCGGAAGACTATACCAAAGTACAGCTTGGGCTGCTGATGACAGGAAGCCCTTTGGAGGCAGTTAGAAAGGAAGATGAACATGGGTAAATTAAAAGACAATATAAAACTAATGAATTTGCTGTCCAAAGCCGGCCTTTCCTTTCTCGCACTGGCAGTGTCGCTGATCCTGACAGGTTTTTTCATCCTGATATGCGGCTATGATCCCATAGAAATTTATACAGCACTGTTTGCCCAGTCATTTTCTTCAAAGTCCAGCATTGCGTTAATCTTAAGTGAATCTACCCCGATGATTTTTGCCGGCCTTGCATTTGTGGTAGGAATTAAGGCAGGTTTGGTAAACGTAGGGGTGGAAGGGCAAATGCTTTCCGGAGCCATGTGTGCCGCTCTTGTGGGGGCATACTGTGCCTGGCTCCCAAAACCTTTCCTGTTAATTGCCTGCCTTACAGCCGGATTTGTAGGCGGCGGCCTGACCTTTCTGCTCAGCGGCTACCTGAAGCTGAAATTCGGCGCATCCGAAGTAATCACCAGCATCATGATGAACAGCATTGTTGCAAGAATCACAGAATGGATGTGCAACGGCCCTCTTAAGCCGGCAAATGTTTCCATTGGACAGACAAAACCCATTGCCGAGGCAGCCTATTTAACTGCCATGATACCAAAAACAAAGCTGACCTGGGCATTTCCAATTGCCATTGCCTGCTGCATTATTATGTATATTGTATTGGAAAAAACGGTTATCGGCTATGAGATCCGGGTTACAGGAATGAACCGGATTGCCAGCGTGGCAGGAGGAATCCGCACGAAAAAAATGTATTACCTGACAGCTTTTTTAGCCGGTTCTTTTGCAGGACTGGGGGGATCTGCCCTTGCTCTTGGCATTTACCACCGTTTTATTGACGGAATGACCAGCGGGGTTGGGTTTGTAGGGATATCGGTGGCTGCTCTTGCCGCATATTCCCCTCTTGCAGTACCGTTTTCCGGATTCCTGTTTGGTATGCTGGAAGCAGCGTCTACCACGCTTAGCCGTACTACCCGGGCTCCGCTGGAAATCATGGATATTATTCAGGGACTGGTGGTGGTTTTTGTGTCAGCTCCCCATATTGTTACTTCTATAAAGGATTGGAAGGTGTTCTTGCCGCTGAAACGGCTGTTTGCCAGAAAAGAAAGAGGGGTGGCATAAATGAATGAGATCATTGCATTTATTCAATTGGCATTTACATCAACCTTAAGGATGTCCCTTCCCATTATTTTGGCAGCCGTAGGCTGTGCGTTTTCCATGCGGGTAGGGGTGGTAGCATTCGGATGTGAGGGAATGATGCTGATGGGCGCTTTCTGCGGCGTGCTGGGTGCCATCCAGACAGGAAGCAATGTAATAGGCGTTTTGTATGCAATTGCAGGCGGAACGTTAATTTCACTGTTACATGCGGTTTTGCACGTAAAGCATAAAGTAGACGGAACCTTAAGCGGCGTGTGCATTAACCTCCTTGGCCTGAGTCTGACAGAGCTTTTAGTAAAGGTAATTTGGGATTCCAATCAATATTCCCCGGCGATAACTCCCTTTGCTGTATTTTCCTTAAAGGGGATGGAGCGGATTCCATTTATCGGGCCGATTCTTGCCAGCCAGTATGTTTTTTTCTACATTACAATCCTTGTAGTAATCGTAAGCCATATTTTTATGTATCGGACCAAGTACGGCCTTCGTATGCGAATGGTAGGCGACAATCCCAGAGCAGCCTATTCCCTTGGAATTAATACCGTTGCATATAAGTATTTCGGGGTAGGCATGTGCGGAGCTTTAAGCGGATTGGCCGGGGCTTACCTGTCCATGGCCATGCTTAGCTGTTTCCAGACCAATATTACATCGGGCCGGGGCTATATTGCTATGGTAGCCTGTAACCTGTCACGGTCTACTCCTTTGGGAGCGGCTCTTTCCGGAATTTTCTTTGGATTTTTCAATGCGCTGCAGACCATGTTCCAGAGTGTGGATTTTCCAAGTCAGATTTTAATGGCCATGCCCTACGTATTTACTCTTCTGGCTTCCCTGGTTCATATTAAATGGCTGAGAGGCCCGGCAGCAGTAGGAATGCATTATGATGATGAATAAACAGAATTAGCGATTTACAAATTTGGTGATGTGTGCTACTATCGTATTATATGAAACGTTTCAAATAATATGGGAGGGCAATATGGCAACAGTAAAAGATGTGGCCCGGGAGGCAGGAGTTTCCCTTGGAACAGTTTCCAATGTTTTAAATGGAAAGAAGGGCGTGAAACCGGAGAGCCAAAAAAAAGTTTATCAGGCCATAAAAAAGCTGGGTTTTCAGTATAATATGACAGCCAGTGCACTGCGAACCAAAACAACGAAAACGATTGGCCTTATTATTCCAACGATAGTGAACCCATACTATCCGGAACTTGCCAGAGGGGCAGAGGATGAGGCCAGAAAAGAAGGATTTACTGTGTTTCTCTGCAACAGCGACCGGGATGTAAAAAAAGAGATGCATTATGTGAATACTTTATTAAGCCGGGGGACGGATGGAGTGATCCTGGTAAAGAGCAAGCTGGCAGAGGAAGAACTGGAGCGGTTAAAGCTGTGGACTGAAATCGTGCTGGTAGACTATGAAAAACAAAACCGGGAAGAATCTTCAGAACGGTTTCATATGGTAAACGTTGATGATGCAGAAGGGGTTATTCAGGGGATTGAGCTGCTGGAACAGTACGGACACATAAGAATTGCCTTTATTTCCGGATTACAAGATGAATATTCCAGCAAATGCCGTTTGGAAACCTACAAAGACTGTATGAAAAAACGGGGGCTTCCTTTCAGGAAGGAATACGTAATAACCGGGGATTTTAGCTGGCAAAGCGGATATAAGGCGGCAAAAGAGCTTTTTTCTCTTAAGGAAAGGCCTACGGCTATTTTTGCAGCAAATGATATTATGGCAATCGGAGCGCTGAAAGCAGCGCTGGAAGCCGGGATCCGGGTTCCGGAAGAGCTTTCTATTCTTGGGTATGATGATATTGAGATGAGCAATTTATGCAGCCCTTCTTTGACTACCATCCATCAGCCTAAGTACCAGGTAGGGAAAGAAGCCGTTCGCCTGCTGATGCAGAATTTGAATAAACAGCCAGATATCGAAAACTGCCTCTGCATGAAAACGAAACCGGTTTTGCGAAAAAGTGTTGCGGCAGCGCCAGTATCAGTGTGAAAGCAGTGTACTGTCCGCATTCTGTTCAGGTAAACCTCTTTGCCTGCCTGCTGTGTTGGATTTTCCAGCCGCAGCCACCGCTGCGCCGTCGAAAATCCGCCTTGCTGATAAAGAATATCCTAGGGAGTTTCACCAGATATAATGCAGACAGCACACTAAGGAGAGATTTTTTGTCTATAAATATGAAACGTTTCAAAAAAGAGGGAAAACAAGATGGTAATTTATATTGGAAATGATCATGGAGGATACGCTTTAAAATGCATTTTAATTGAACGGTTAAAGGAATTAAATATTTCTTATGTAGATGTAGGAACGGATTCGGACAGCATTGTAAGGTATCCCTATTTTGCAGCTAAGGTAGCTGCCGCAGTGGCAGATAAAAAGGCTGACCGGGGAATTTTAATCTGCTCCACTGGAATTGGAATGAGCATTATAGCAAACCGTTTTAAGGGGGTTCGGGCTTCTTTATGTACGGATTCCTACATGGCAAAGATGACCAGGCGCCATAACGATTCCAATCTGTTATGTCTGGGCGGGAAAATAACAGGAGAGTTTGAAGCTTTGGATATTTTGGAGTCCTGGCTGAGAGAAGAATATGAAGGCGGAAGGCACGATATTTCACTTGGACTGATTGCAGAAGCAGAGAACAGATTGTGCCGGGATCCCATTCCGGAATATGTGATGCTGTTTCATGATACAAAGCTTTAAGAGAGGATTTGCATATCTGGTGAAATGAAATCTTTTGTCATTTTCTCCGGGAAACTGGCAGAATGTGATTGCAAAGCAGAAAAGCGGAGGAAAATGCCAGGAAGAAAATAGGAAGATTAAGGGAAAAATAAAGGGAAGATAAAGGAGGCAGCAGTTGAAAACAGCAGTTACAATTGCAGGCAGCAATGCAAAAGATTCCGCCTTTGTGGTGTGGAGAGGGTTTCAGGAATCCATTGAAAAGGCGGCAAGATACGGATATGACGGGGTTGAATTGGCGCTAAAGGGTGCAGAAGAGATTCATGCCGGTGAATTAAGGCGCTGGCTGAGGGATTCTCATATGGAGGTAAGCTGCATCACAACAGGACAGGTGTTTGCAGACCGGGGGCTGTATTTTACCCATCCGGAGCCGGAAGTGAGGAAGAAGACCATAGAAGTCTTTTCAGGCCTGATTGATCTGGCAGAGGAATTTGGCGGGATTGTGAATGCAGGAAGAAGCAGAGGATTTGTGGGAACGGGACAAAGCCGAAAGGAGGCAGAAGCCCTGTTTGTGGATACCATGCAGATTTTGTGCGATCGGGCTGCTTTGCGGCAGGTTGAGCTGCTGATTGAGCCAGTTAACCGGTATGAAATTAATTTTATTAATAACCTGGATCAGGGGGCTGAGATCCTGTCTAAAGTCGGCAGACGAAACTGCGGAATTCATGCAGATGTGTTCCATATGAATATTGAAGACGATAAAATAGGGGAAAGCTTAATCCGCAATGGAAACTGGATCCGTTACGTCCACTTGGCAGACTCTAATCGTCTGGCGCCAGGACTTGGCCATCTGGATTTCCATGAAGTGATGGAAGCCTTAAAAGAGATTCATTATCAAGGATGGGTTTCTGTGGAAATCCTTCCGGGAGCAGATCCGGATGATATGGCTAAGAAAGCGATTGGGTATATCAAGCCTCTGGTTATGGAATATAATGGTGAAACAGAAAAGAGAGGGGAAGTGCTGCCATGATGAATGATGAGAGAAAGCGGGAATTGGACGAGATGTGCCTTCAATTCCGTCAGGATCTGATTGATTTGCTGTATCAGATCCAAACTGGGCATCCCGGGGGATCCCTGTCTTGTACAGAAATCTTAACTGTGTTATACTTTGATATTATGAATCTGGATCCAAAAAATCCAGGATGGGAAAAGCGGGACCGGCTGATTTTAAGCAAAGGCCATGCGGCGCCTATTCTTTACCGAATTCTGGCAGAACGAGGCTATTTCCCAAAAGAAGATTTAAAAACCTTACGACAGGCAGGTTCCTATCTCCAGGGACATCCTTGCGTACATAAAACACCTGGGGTAGAACTTTCCTCTGGCCCCCTTGGCCTTGGTCTTGGGGCAGGAATCGGAATGGCTCTGGGGGAAAGACTAAAGGGCAGTGATGCTTACATCTATGTGGTGATGGGAGATGGAGAGATCCAGGAAGGAGCTGTCTGGGAGGCAGCTTTGGCAGGCAATAAATTTAAACTTTCCCACTGCATTGCGATTTTAGATCACAATGGAGTCCAGTTAGACGGAACGAATGAAGAAATCATGCCTATGGGAGATATCGGTGCAAAGTGGGAAGCTTTTGGATGGAATGTAATTTATTGCGACGGCCACAATGTGATGGAAATTGAAAAGGCAGTGGCAGAAGCGAAACAGAAAACCGATGGTCCCTCCATCCTGATCTGCAAAACCGTTAAAGGAAAAGGCGTATCCTTTATGGAAGGCAAAAGCGCCTGGCATGGAAAACCGATTGGGGAAGAGGATTACAAAAAGGCGAAAGCGGAGCTGGGAGGTGGTGTTAAATGAGCAGAACGATAGCCATTCGGGATGCATATGGAAATGCCTTAAAGGAGCTGGGGGCTGTTAATGAATCAATTGTGGTCCTGGAAGCAGATGTAGGCGCTTCTACAAAGTCTGTGCTGTTTGGAAAGGCTTTTCCAAAGCGTTATTTTAATACCGGGATCAGTGAGCTGAATATGGTAAATATGTCAGCAGGCCTGGCTTTGGAAGGATTTGTTCCTTATGTAAATACCTTTGCAGCATTTATGGCAACCAGAGCCCTTGATCCGGTTGTTTCCCTGATTGGGTATGACCATTTAAATGTGCGCCTTTGCGGAACTTACTGCGGCCTTTCCGATTCTTATGACGGAGCCAGCCATCAGGCTATCACAGATATTGCAGCCATGCGGGCGATTCCAGGGATGACCGTAATCTGTGTTTCGGATGAAGTGGAAACAAAGAAAGCAGTATTTGCACTGGCTGATTACAAGGGGCCAGCCTACCTTCGCCTGTCAAGAGCGCCGGCTCCGGTTATCTATGAGGAAGGAATGGAGTTTCAGATCGGAAAAGGCGTGGTTTTGAAGGAAGGGAATGACGTAACAATTCTTGCAACGGGAACCGTCCTCCACCGTGCATTGGCAGCGGCAGAGATTTTGGAGAAGGAAGGAATCCGTCCAATGGTAGTGGATATGCACACGGTTATCCCCATTGACAGAGAACTTGTTGTTTCCTGTGCCAGAAAAACCGGGGCTATCCTTACCGTAGAAGAGCATTCCATTTATGGAGGGCTTGGAAGCGCGGTAGCGGAGGTAGTGGCAGAGGAATGTCCCGTTCCAGTTTCCATATTGGGCGCTGTGGATTATGCAGAATCAGGAGATTTGGATGTGCTGATGGAACGGTATGGGTACGGTGCAGACGCGATTGCCAGCCGTGCCAAAAGCGTTATGGAGAAAAAGGAGAGATAAAATATGAAAGAACCAATTCAGAAATATTTTCAGATTGGAACCATTCAATGGATGAGCCATCCGCCAGTGAATTATAACCTGCTGGATTCTGTTAAAACACTGGCAGGGGATGAATATTTTTCCGCCATCGAAGTAGGCCGGATTGAGGACGAAAATCAGAGGGAACAGGTAAAACGGATGCTGGAACAGTCTCACATGAAGGTTTGTTATGGCGCACAGCCAAGGCTTTTAGGCCCCCAATTAAACCCTAACGACATTGATGAAGAAGGGAGAAAAAAAGCGGAAGCAACTCTTTTAGAGGCAGTGGATGAGGCTGAGTATTTAGGAGCAAAGGGAATAGCCTTCCTGGCAGGAAAATGGCAGGAAGAAACAAAGGACGCTGCCTATGCGCAACTGCTTAAGACCACAAGGGCGGTTTGTACGTATGCTGCTGAAAAAGGCATGATGGTGGAGCTGGAGGTATTTGACTTTGACATGGATAAGGCGGCCTTAATCGGACCAGCCCCCTATGCTGCCAGATTTGCAGCAGATATGAGGACCACTCACAATAATTTCGGCCTGCTGGTGGATCTGTCCCATTTCCCCACAACGTATGAAACATCCAGATTCGTGATCCAGACACTGCGGCCCTTTATTACTCATTTCCATATTGGCAATGCAGTGGTGAAAGAAGGCTGCACAGCTTATGGGGATCAGCATCCTAGATTTGGATTTCCGGAAAGTGCCAATGACACAGAAGAGCTTCTTGACTTTTTTACCGTTTTAAAGGAAGAAGGCTTTTTCAGGGCAAAGGATCCCTATGTGCTTTCCTTTGAAGTAAAGCCATGGGAGGGCGAAGACGGGGATATCGTTTTAGCAGGAACAAAACGAGTGATCAACCGTGCCTGGTCATTGGTTGAGGAGTAAGGAGGAAGAAATGAAGATTGTAATTTTAGACGGATACACTGAAAATCCGGGAGATTTAAGCTGGGAAGGGTTTGAGAAGCTGGGGGAGCTTACGGTATATGACCGCACAAAGGATCCCGGCAAAATTGTGGAGCGTATTGGCGATGCTGAAGTGATCTACACCAATAAAACCCCCATTACCAGGGAAACGATAGATGCCTGCCCAAAGCTTAAGTTTATCGGCGTGCTGGCCACTGGCTATAATGTGGTAGATACAGAGGCAGCGAAGGAAAAGGGAGTGGTGGTCAGCAATATCCCTACTTATGGTACAGATGCAGTGGCCCAGTTTGCAATTGGACTTTTGCTGGAATTGTGTCATCATATTGGAGAACATTCCCAATGTGTAAAGAATGGGGAATGGGAACATAATGAGGACTGGTGTTTTTGGAAATACCCGCTGATTGAATTGGCTGGAAAGACCATGGGGATTATCGGATTTGGGCGTATTGGACAGGGGACTGCCCGGATCGCTCAGGCTCTTGGAATGAAAGTATTGGCATACGATGTCAGCAAAAGAGAGGAACTGGAAAGCGAAACCTGCCGTTTTGCTTCTCTTGATGAGCTGTTTGCTGAGTCAGATGTGATTTCCCTTCACTGTCCGCTGTTTCCGGCTACCAAAGGGATTATTAATAAAGAAAATATTAAGAAAATGAAGGACGGGGTTATGATTATCAATAATTCCAGAGGGCCTTTGGTAGTGGAAGAGGATTTGCGGGATGCGCTGAATAAGGGCAAGGTGGCAGGGGCTGCAGTTGATGTGGTTTCAACAGAGCCTATACGCGGCGACAATCCGCTTTTGGAAGCAAAGAACTGTATCATAACGCCTCACATTGCATGGGCTCCTAAGGAGTCAAGGCAGCGGCTGATGGATATTGCAGTGGATAACCTGAAGGCGTTTCTTTCCGGAACCCCCAAGAATGTGGTGAACCAATGAGCGAAAAAGTGGCAGTAGGATTATCCGGCGGCGTGGATTCTGCTGCCGCTCTTTTTTTCCTGAAGCAGCAGGGATACCAGTGTGTAGGAGTTCATTTCAGGCTGGCAGACTTGCCGGAAGAGGAAGCAGAGCAGCAGAGAAAAGAAGCAGAAAAAGCAGCGCAAAACCAGGATGTCCCATTTTATACGGCAGATTTAAGAGCGCTGTTTGGCCGGCATGTAACTGATTATTTTTCCAGGGAATATTTAGACGGAAGAACACCGAATCCATGTATCGTTTGTAATGAGAAAGTTCGCTGGAATGGACTTATGGAGTTTGGAAAGCAAATGGGAATCCGCCTGGTAGCCACTGGCCATTACGCGAAAATAGTGGAACAGGGGGGAAGATATGCCCTTGCTGTGCCGGAGGACAGGAAAAAAGACCAGACCTATTTTCTGTACCGTCTTTCTCAGGAACAATTGTCCAGAACCCGTTTTCCACTTGGAAACTATAAAAAGCAGGATGTCAGAATGATAGCAGAAAAGCTGGGAATACAGGCGGCAAAAAAACCAGACAGCCAGGAAATCTGCTTTTTGCCTGATGGCGACAGAAGCAAATGGTTTTGCAATAACAAGGAAGTGAAAAAGGGGGAGATCCTGGATGATGCAGGAAATGTATTAGGCCATCACAGGGGAATTTGCTATTATACAGTAGGACAGAGGAAGGGTCTTGGGATATCTGGGCCGGAACCCCTTTATGTAAGGGCTATATGCAAAGAAGAAAACAGGCTTCTGGTGTCAGGGCGGGAACAGATTTATTCGATGGAGGCGAATGTTTATCATACTGTCTGGATGGCGCCGGAACAAGAGAAACTAAAAGGGGCGGCAAGAATTCGCAGTGGAGGCCCTCTTATTCCCTGTACCGCATACAGAGAAGAAGAGGGATATTGGAAGGTTCTTTTTTTGGAGCCTGTGTGGGCTGTGGCACCGGGACAATCTATGGTTTTTTACCAAAATAATGCAGTAGTTTTTGGCGGGATTATTGAAAATGCCAGAGTAAGTTCTGATTGATATTTTAAAATTAAGAGAAATTGCACAGGATATTGCGACTATGGGGAAAGGAGATTTTTAAGAGTAACCTGTGAAATGTAATTTTGCTGCCAATGGGATGAAATAATGTGTTATGGTCATGATTGATCAAATTGGTAAAGTGTGATAAAATGCTGTAATGGATATCTTTACCTTGTTTACAGAAGGGATTAATATGGAGATCAAAAACAGAAATACAGGAAAGCACACGCGGAATCTTACGTGTGCATTTTTCTGTGAATCTGGATGCCATGATGTTGGTGGCAAAAGTATTTTGGCCCTGGTTTCATGTCATATTATCAAATGCAGTGGATGATAAAGGGGGTATAGCAGATCCCATGGAAATAGGGAAACAAAACAACAATTTGATCAAGGAACAGGAACAGCGCATAAAGGAGCTGGAGCGGAAAAATGCAGAGCTGGAAGCGGCACTGCAAGGGGCAGAGGAAGCCAATCAGGCGAAAAGCCGGTTTCTGTCCAGCATGTCTCATGATATCCGTACACCAATGAACGCTATTTTAGGAATGACTTCGATTGGTTTGTCCCACATTGACGAAAAGGCGCGGGTACAGGATTGTCTGAATAAAATTAAGACAGCATCTACCCATTTAATGAGCCTGGTAAATGATGTGCTGGATATGTCACGGATTGACAGTGACAGGTTAATCTTGAATGAGGAGCCCTTTTCCCTGTCAGATTTGATTCATGATATTTCGGTTATTGTTTGTCCTCAGGCAGCTCAGAAAAAGCAGGAACTTCGGATCGAGATTGGACAGATGGAAGCGGAAAGTCTTTTAGGAGATCCCCTTCGTCTTCGTCAAATTGTGGTTAATATAATTGGAAATGCGGTAAAATACACTCAGGAGGGCGGACAGATCCAGATACGGTTTCACCAGAGTGCCTTTGAAACTGGTGCGCCGGAAGGTGAGAAGGAGAAGATATGGCTGGATTTTCAGTGTGAAGATAATGGAATTGGCATGAGCCAGGAATTTCTTAAGAGAATATTTACTCCCTTTGAACGAGTATCCAGCGCTGCTACTAAAAAAATAGAAGGCACCGGACTTGGGATGTCCATTACAAAAAATCTGGTGGAGCGTATGGGGGGGCAGATTCTGGTGGAAAGCCAAGAAGGCATAGGAAGCTGTTTTACGGTAAAACTGCCTCTTTTCATGATGTCCCATGATACGAAATCTTTAAACCTTCCTGCAGGGAAAACGGTATTGATTGCGGAAAGCAGAAAAGAAAGAGCGAGTCAGATAGGGGAGTATTTAAAGGATGGAGGCCTGGTTCCGGTATATCAGGAGAATGGTGGCCAGGCTGTCACCTGGCTTACAGAGGCTCAGTTTGAAGGCCGTATGCCTTGTGCTATGCTGCTGGGGGAGGAGCTGGTGGATATGCCTGTCTTAAACCTGGCTTCCCATGTACGCCAATTGGCTGGATGGGATTTCCCTATTCTTCTGGTATCAGAAGCAGATTGGGCGCGGCTTGAGTACCGTGCTTCACGGGCAGGAGTGAATGGGTTTGTTCCATGTCCGTTATTTAAAAGCAGGCTTTTAGGCGCGTTGGCCGAATTGACAGGCAGCGCTGGAGAGCATAGCGCTGCTGAAAGCTGTGAACAAGACTACAGCGCCTGCCATGTGTTATTAGTGGAGGATAATGAGCTGAACCAGGAAATTGCCCTGGAGCTTTTATCAGTAACTGGGGTGCAGGTTGAAGTTGCCAATGACGGTGTTCAGGCAGTGGAAAAATTTCGTCAGTCGCCAGAGGGGCATTTTCAGTTGATTTTTATGGATATCCAGATGCCGAGAATGAACGGATATGAGGCAGCGAAGCAAATCCGGCAGGAAAACCGGGCGGATGCAGCAGATATCTGGATTGTGGCTATGACAGCAGATGCTTTTGTGGAAGATATCCGGCGTGCTAAGGATGTGGGGATGAATGAACATATTTCAAAGCCAGTAGAACCTGGACGCCTTCTGGAAATTTTACATAAGCAGCTGCAGAAGGATTCCAGATGTGAAATGTGAGGAAAATAATGGATCCATATCAGGAAGAATATATTGCAAATTTAAAGGAAATTGCTTCTCTTGCAGCACGTAAAAAACCGGGAAACCGATCCTTTGAAGAATATCAGGAAGGACTTTTAAGAAACAGGCGCAGGATTGAAAAAATAGTGGACCGAAACATGGAAATGCTGAAATCGGAGCTGTTTCCTCTCCTGGACCATCTGCCGGAAGCTAAAGAAGAGGAAATTTCAAAGCTGCAGGAATTTGCCGGAAAGCTGTTTCAGGTAGGGGAAGAACTGGACACAGGGCTGTACTGTCAAATCCATCAGGCCTTGTTAAACCGGGCAAGGCAGGCGAAGGATCATAATGGAATCATTCGGGAGCTGTACTGGCTTGGCATAGGACGCCACAACTGCTGCAGTAAGCTGTTAGGGCTGGAATTTTCTATGGTGAAGACGTATATGACAAAGATGCGGCTTTGCTTTACGGAAGCTGGCGCCTATTTGAAATATTTCGCTCAGATTGATGATACTGATACAAAAGGATATATTATCCGTTCCCGTGCCAATATATCTCTTGGACAGTTTGCTTCATGCAGTGAAAAAATCCGTCAAGTTCGTCAGACGCTGCAGATTCTTAAGGATCCATATTATCAGGAAAAAGCGCCTGATCTTCCTTGGGACACGTTTATTTTTAAAACTCACAGGCAGATGGCGGACAGTATTTCCTACAGCAGAGATGATGCCATGTCTGCTGATGATGTGGAAGCTATTATGGAATCGGTTCATTACGTTTTTCAGACACATATCCAGGAGGCGGCGGCTCAAAGAGAGCGGCTGCCTATCCAATCGGCGTTTTCCTATTACTCAATTTTCTATTATTGTGGGCTGTATACTCTGGACAGTTTGCTGAACAAGATGGAACAGTTGATGGATACTGCGGATCAAACGGATTTTTCACTGGAGAACTTGTATGGCTTTATTTCTCTGCCCGCATATTACTGTCAATATCTCCGGCAGTACCCAGATTATCTTCCGGCCCGCAAAGAGTATATTGAAAACCTTTATAAACGGATTTTAGACTATGTAGAAGTTTTTCCGGATGCACCGGAAAACGAAATGCTTTTCTTGTATCTCAGGCAGTTATTTAATAATTTCGTAGAAACAAAAAACAGTATTTCTTATGGAGAATTTTTGGTGAAACTGCTGATTCGGTTTGCGCCAGATACCTATATCCAGTCTTATATTGTAGCAAATGCTGCTGCTGTTTTCAGCAGGATTATTATGCTGGAGGAACCAGATTTTTTTGATGATATTGAAGAGATTCGCTGTCTGGCAGATCCGGAAGCAAAACTGAAAGCAGCCGTGGAGTATGCCTTTTTCAGCGGACTTTACCATGATGCAGGCAAGATTAATTTTATTAACCTGTACGTTCAGACCGGACGGCAATGGTTTGAAGAAGAGTACGAGATGACCCGCCTGCACACAGAGATGGGCAATATTTGTTTGATGGAACGTCCCTCCACCTGCCGTTATGCCGCTGCCGCTCTGGGGCACCACAGTTGGTATGATGGTTCACGGGGATATCCTAATTCGTATAAGAGGCTGGAATGTCCAAAACGGCAGATGGTGGATATTATCAGCTTAGTGGACTGGCTGGAGAATACCACAGATGCCCACTGCCAGTTTACTGGAGTAAAGATGACATTCGATGAGGCAGTACAGAGTGCGATTGGGCTGGAAGGCAGGCGGTTTTCACCGCTTTTAACTGCCAGGCTCAGAGATAGCCGAATTGTGGAACAGCTTAAAGAAGCGTTTATTCAGGGAAGGCTGGAAGCTGGAAGAAGGCTGTATCAGGAGGAGAAACAGACATAACAATTTAAATAACTGGCGTCAGAACCTGCCATTTTAATAATAAGAACATAAAAATTCTCAAAACGTATATATTTTGGGAATCAATTCCGATTGGTAAAGATGACCAAGAAAAAGTAAGATTTTGTT